>CAZVRM010000056.1:0-8523 GCA_964629605.1 uncultured Oscillospiraceae bacterium | reverse complement strand
CGATTTAACTTCATAAGATTCGCCCCCGAGGGAAACCTCGGGGGCGTTCTTTTTATCCAAGCAGCACATCCAGCAGCATCATTGCCACAAAGCCTAACGCCGCGCCCACCACTCCGGCGGAGCTTTTTTGACCCTGAGCGGCCTCGGGCACCAGTTCCACCACCACTACGTACAGCATACACCCGGCGGCAAAGGCCAGCACATAGGGCAGCAGGATGGTAATCCGGCGCGTAAGCAGCAGCGTCAGCATTGCCCCAAGGGGCTCCACAGCACCGGAAAGCGCACCTGCCGCGAAGGCGCGCAGCTTCCCCTTGCCCGCCGCTGCCAGCGGTGCGGAAATAATCGTGCCCTCCGGCACATTCTGCACAGCGATTCCCAGCGACAATGCCGCAGCGCCCGCAATGGTCATCCCCTGTTCCCCAGCCTGAATACCGGCCAGCGCCACGCCTACCGCCATGCCCTCGGGAAGATTGTGCAGCGTTACTGCCAGCGCCAGCATAGAGCCCTGTTGGGGCTTTTTTTGCGCTCGTTCCAGCAGACGATCCAGACCTAAAAGGCCGCCTACTCCTGCCAGAAACCCGCCTGCTGCAGGCAGCCAGAGATAGACCTGTTGCGCCTCAGCCATCTCCATAGCCGGGATCAGCAGCGACCATACCATTGCAGCCAGCATGACGCCGGCAGAAAAGCCCAAAAGTCCCTTCTGCAGCCACGGGCGTACCCTTTGCCGCATTAAAAAAACAGCGGCGGCACCCAGCGTTGTCCCGAAAAAGGGCAGTAGAATGCACACCGCACCGTAGAAATCATCCATGATCATCCTCACCTGCCAAGTCGTTTGCCCCAGACTATGCCTAAAGCCGAAAAAGGGTGCAAAATTCCTTGACTTGGAGTCAACTTCAACTTTATACTGAAAGAGAAGAAGGTTCACCACGGAAAGGGAGGAACACCATGACCATCGCAGAAGTAAGCAAGCAGTTCGACATTTCAGCCGACACCCTGCGCTATTACGAGCGCATTGGCCTGATCCCGCCGGTGCCCCGCACGGCAGGCGGCATCCGGGATTATGACGAGGCCTCCTGCAAGTGGATCGAATTGATGAAGCATTTGCGTGCCGCCGGCGTGCAGATCGAAGCGCTGGTAGAATATACAGCGCTGGTGCAGCAGGGTGATGAAACCCAGGCGCAGCGCAAAAATCTGTTGATGGAGCAGCGGAGGCAGCTGGAAGCACGCATCGCGGAAATGCAGCAATCGCTGGAGCGACTGGATAAGCGACTGGAATGGTACGACCGGTGCGAGGGCTGTACCATCAGCCACATCCGAAAGCTGGAACAGCAGCGAAAGGGCTAAGCCATGACCACGGTGTATTTTGTGCGGCACGCCCAGCCAAATTACAAAAATCACGACGATCTGACCCGGGAACTGACCGAAAAAGGTCTGCAGGATCGGATGAAAGTGGCGGAGCTTTTCCGGGAGATCCCCATCCACGCCGTGTTGTCCAGCCCTTATCGGCGGGCGGTGGACACTGTGCAGCCGCTGGCTGACCAGCGCGGGCTGAACGTGATCGCTGATTTTGATTTTCGAGAACGTAAGGTAGGCGATGGCTGGTTGGAGGATTTTACTTCCTTTGCCAAGCGCCAATGGGCGGATTTTGACTTTGCGCTGGAGCATGGGGAAAGCCTCCGGCAGGTACAGGCCCGAAATATAGCCGCTTTGGAGCGAGCACTGGAGGCACACGAAGGCCAAACCATCGTCATCGGCAGCCACGGAACGGCGCTGAGCGCCCTTGCGGAGCATTATGCCCCCGGTTTTGGCTATGAGGGCTTTGACCGCATCCGGAATGTTATGCCCTGGGTGGTACGGTTCACCTTTGAAGAAAAGACCTGCATGGAAGTGAAAGAGATCGCATTATAAAAAACGAGCCTGCGTGCGGCAGGCTCGTTTTATTTTGGGATCAGATCCACCAGCACCAGCTCGGGCGGATTGAAAAGACGGGGCACTCGTGTGCTTTCCTTTGCAAGACCGCGGCTGACGATAAAGGAAGTATCGCCCATGGCATAAAACCCACCGGCATATTGGGGAAAGAACCCTTCGTCGGGTGCCAGCAAGCCGTTGAGAAGGCCGGGGATGCGCCATTGACCGCCATGGGCGTGACCGGACAACACCAGATCGTACCCGCCGGGCAGGTAGCTTTCAATATAGGAAGGCCGATGCGCCAGCAGCAGCGAAAAGCCCTCATAAGGTGCGCTGCGCTGGTTCAAAAGCGCCAACCGGGGTAAAAACAGTTCGGTGCCGTGGGTCGACGGGTCGCTGATGCCGCAAATCTGCAGGGGCTGCCCGCCGATGGTGATTTCTTCGGGCTGGCCATCCAACACTGTGATGCCAAAAGCGGCGACAGCCTGCGCCATATGAGCATCGTGATTTCCGGTAACATAATAGCAGGGCCAGTTTGCCGCCAGGTGTTCCAACACCGCATAACCTTGCTCCAAGGGCATGGTGTGATCCAGAATATCGCCCACCAGCACCACCAGATCGGGCGCGGCAGCATCCACAGCATCCAGCAGCTCCCGCTGGCCCTCACCCCAGTTGCAGCAATGGAGGTCGGTGATACAGGCGATCCGCAGCCCGGTAGTGATTTCAGCGCTCTCCACCGGATAAATGACGGTTTTCAGCTGATAATCCCAGCCGCAGAGCGCAAAAAGTAAACCGGCAGCCAACAGCAGGAATAAACCTCTTTTCCAACCCTTTTTCAAGGAAAAATCACTCTCTTTACATACCCGTAAAGGCAATCTGTGGTTTTCATTTCCGATCAGATCACTTCCCGGATGGTCTTGATGCCGCACCACAAAAGGTACAGCGATACGATAGCGGAGCCCAGTGTATCCAGTCTTGCAGACAGCGCTGAGCCGGGCAACAGCAGCACCGAGGACAGGGCAATGACCACACACCCATCTACCATCGTTTTTGCACGATACAGCCGCCCCTGAACGGCTAAAATGGCAGAGCCGGTCTGTTTGCCCAGTCGGGTATATTTGCGCCAGAACAGGCTGTTTGCGATGACGCCCAGCAGGGCGATCGTCAGTCCGGGAATCACATTGCCCTTTTCGCTGCTGCCGGAGAACAACGCCAGAAACAGCATGATGCCGCCACTGAGACACATGACAGCGCCCACAAACAGATTGGAACCCCGCTCCAGGCGGGTCTTTTGTGCCTCGTCGGCCTTTTTTCCGGCCAGTTGATACACCACAAAGGCGACGATGATGGCCAGCAGTTCGGCGCTGCGGCGGAAGAAATCCGCCAACTGGGTGGAGCTCTTTCCCACCAGCAAACCAAGACCCACCACCAGCGGGCCGGGAGCGCTCATCAGCACCGACATCAGCAGGGTGCGGCTGCCCGAACGTTCTTTCATAAAGCACCTCCAAACAATGCGATAAGGAGCAAAAGCGCCGCCATTGCTGCCAGCGGGCAGGTGATGGTATCCATGCCGTTAGGCGTATACAATTCTACGGCTGCGCTGACGGCAGCTGTTCCGGCAGCGGAGAGAATACATCCCACGGGCGAAAGTCCGCCACGCAGCTGCAGCAGCGCCCAAACGGTCACAAAAGACACGGCAAACATCGCCAACGTGCCCTCCCAGCTTTTGCGGGAAATGGCTGCCGCTTTGAAACGGTGTTTGCCAAAGCGCTTGCCGATCAGAGCGGCCGCAGCATCGCCCAGACCCCAAGCATAAATACTGGCCAGTGCCAGCAGCTTATCGTCCAGCCAGCCCCAGCAAACGGCGGCAACCAGAGCGTACATGGTAAAGACTACCAGCAGGCTTTGCTTGATCTCGCCACCCTTGCGTTCGGTGAGCAGGGCGGAATAGCCCTTCAAATGCTCGGCAAGGCTCAGCAGCGGATAGACCGCTAATGCAAAAATCACTGCCGACAGCGCCGAGAGCCACCAACTGGAAAATACCAGCACCCAGACAGCCAGCGAACCCAGCAGGATCAAATGGAGAATTTTGCGAAAGACCTCCGAGGGAATGGGCAGCAGCGCGTGGGCTACCAGCGCAGAGGTAGCGCAAATCAAAAAATACAACACAATCACGGCTGCGCCGTGAAGCAGTTCGGTCATTTATGCTCCACCTGCTTTCCGCTTTGCCAGGACACACCGAACACGCTGACCAGAATCAGCACGATGCCCAGCAGCTGCAGGGGCGCGAAGGCATCTTTTAAGATCAAAATACCGGCCACCACAGACACCACTGTGCTGAAATTGGACATGATCAGCGTCCGTCCGGCACTCAGATGGTTGACGGCGTAATTATACAGCAGGAAGGCGCACACCGAGGAAGCAACGGCAAGATAGAGCACCGCCGTCCAGAAGCCGCCCTGCGACAAAGGCCGCAGCCATGCACCGGGATCGGTGCGGTTTTGCACCAGCGCCATGCCGGTAAAAACGGCTGTACCCATGGCTGTGATCACATAGGTGCGCTCAAAGGGCGAAAACCAGGAGGAAATACTGCGGCTGATGACGGTAAAGGCCGCTGCCGCCATCACAGCGCCCAGCAGGAACAAAAAGCCGGGCAGGGAAAAGCTGCCGAAGCCGCCGGTGGTGGTCAAGCCCACGCCTACCACCGAAAGCAGGGTGAACAATACCTGCAGGGTCGTGCAGCGCTCTTTGAGGAAAATGACCCCCAAAATCAGACCGGCAACCGGGATCAGACCGATCATTACGCCGGAAAAGGAGGCGGTGGTCATTGCAATGCCGTTGGTTTCGCAAACATAATAGATCACCGGTTGGATCAGACCCATCAGCAGCAGCTTGCCCACAGGCTTGTTCCGGAAGGCGATCTTCTGCTTGCCGGAAAGCAGGAGCAGATTCATCAGCGTAAAAGCCGTAATAAAGCGGATGGACAGCAAAATAGAGGGCTCTGCATGATCCAGTGCCAGCTTGGAAAACAGAAAGCTGAAGCCGAAAATGGCGTTGCTTACAAGGGCGGCCAGGGTGGCTTTGACGGTGTTGTTCATAGAGCGCCTCCAAATGTGTGGGATATACTCTTACTATAGCACGGTCAGCAGAAAAAGGGAATAGAAAACACCGAGGGCAGAACCCTCGGTGTTCGTGATTATTGGATGGTGACAACGATCTCGTTTTCTGCCTGCCAGAGGTGAGAATAGTGGGGCTTGAGCCACACCTCGTCCTCGTAGTAGTCGGACAGGGGGAACTCCAGACCAAAGTGGGTCTCCCGTTCCTCTTCCGGCAGGTCATACCGAATGCCGTGGCTCCAGGACCAGATGTCGTGACTTTGCCCCTGTGCATCCAAAAAGGTGAACTCGAACAGCTGATGGCTGTGGGCGTCCCACCGCTCTTTGGCCTTAAAGGTCACCAGCCAGCCGCCCTCTTTCTTTTCGGCGGCTACAAAGCTCACTCCGTCGGGCAGTTTTCCGGTTTCGCCGGTGACCAGATTCACATAGGTGGTCTCCATATCCTTGTTCAGCCACTCCGCTCCGGTGATGACCATCCGCAGGCGGTTAGCGTGATAAAAATAGGTGCTGTCCGCCCGGTAGGTGGTCACGTTGCTGCCCGTGAAACTGAAGGACACCGTGCCGTTGGATTCGGTCTCAAACTTCATACCCCAGTCGGTCTCGATATGGAAAAACAGACGCTGCAGCTTGGCGGTGTTTTCGGGATGATCCTCCACCAGCACCCGCAGATGGGTGGGATAGACCTCCACCTGCTGAATGGTGACCTGCTTGCCCTCCAGCTCCACCGTCTGATTCACCGGATACACCTTGGCCTTGGCGGTAAAAGTGGGGTCAAACTCCAGCAGGAAGGTAAAATTGGCCAGATAATCGGGATCGCGGTGCGTGGGATGGAAGACCTCCGCTTCTTCGTCAACCGGTTCGGGCGGTGCGCTGTAATCCCAATCTCGGCAGAGTACGTCCAGTTGGAACAACATTTCTCCCGGCACCTCGTCCGCCAGCAACTCGATGGTGGCGCTTTGCAGCTGTCCCAACGGTACATCGTAGTCATTGGGGCCAGAAGTGCTGGCGCCAAAACGTTCGCCGTTGACTTGGCAAAAGTCCACCTGGCTGTCCAGGGTTTCATAGCCTTCCGCCGTCAGCCGATAGAACACATTCACCTGCTTTTGATCCACGATCAGGTATTCCACAATGGCGGTGATGCCGTTTTGTGTCTGTTTGAGGGAAATGGGCTGGACATACTCGTTGTTCACCGCGTCGGTGAGGGAACGGGAAAAGGTCACTGCCTCGGCCAGTTCCCGCAGACCGGGCACCTTGGAACAGGCATAGGCCACCGGGGCGCAGAAGTTCACCAGCACCACAAACAGGGCAAAAACAGCAAACACACTGCTGACTGCCCGAGAAATGCACCGGTTTCGGCGGCGCAGACGGGCTTCAGCTCGTACCATCATTTCCTCCAGCGGGGGCAGGGATTGCTCCAGCTCCAACTCCAGTGCCTGTAATTCTTCTATCCGGTTCATTCACTCACCTCCTCACACAATTCCAGCCGCAGCAGCTCCAGCGCCCTTCGATGCCGGGTGGCAGCCGTTCCAGGCGGGATACCCAGCGCCTGTGCCGTTTCTGCCAGGGTATATCCGGCAAAATACCGCAGGATCACCACATCCCGCAAGGGCTGGGACAGCTTGCCCAGCCCTTCCTTCAGCGGCAGAGCGTCGAAATCTTCTGCCGACTGTTCCGGCAGCTCATCCAGAGGTGCGAGCCGCTTTTGCCGCCGCAGCTCGTTGTGACATTCATTGATGAGGATGCGGGTGATCCAGGTATCAAAATATTCCGGCTGCCGCAGCCGCCAGCAGCCCCGCAGTCCTTTGTATACCGCCTCGTCCAGCGCATCCAGTGCAAGGC
The DNA here is from genome assembly GCA_964629605.1 of uncultured Oscillospiraceae bacterium. Classification (GTDB taxonomy): domain Bacteria; phylum Bacillota; class Clostridia; order Oscillospirales; family Butyricicoccaceae; genus UBA4644. The sequence goes on along the minus strand of CAZVRM010000056.1, from coordinate 1,660 downwards.
TCTCACTGCCAAGATAAAGCATGGCGGTTTTGAACAGCCGGGTGCGGATGGGCTCCAGACGGGCGGCAAATTCGCTGTGCTTCACGGTCTCCACCTCCTTTGCCTGTTAGACGGAGTTGCGAAGGTTTTTTATTGCATTAGATAAAAAAGATTTTACCAAAAAGGGGTTAAGGATACAAGAAAAAGCCGCCGGAGCGGCTTTCCCTCATTTTTGACGCAGCAGACGGAAACAGTTTTGTCCGTCGGTGCTCTTTTCCACCGTGCAGCTCATGCAGCCGCCAAACCCACTTTGCCGCAGGATCATGGCCCCCAGCATGAACAACGGAAAAGAAAGAGGCTGGGGACAGTGTTCTTCCTGTAGATAGAACAAGAAACAGTAATCGTTGCCGGACTCCAGCGGGGGTACTTCCGGTAAAAACTCCCGGACGTGCGCCCAGCCCTTGCGCTCCCATACAACATCATAATCGGAACGGTCAAAATCGGCCTCTTCGGCTGCTGATTCATCCCCCAGACAAATATTTCGCTCCTGCAGCGGTTCCTGTCCCAGCGCAGCGATCCGATCGGCGATGGCTTCCTGTCCGCGGAATTCCTGATCGTCCACCGTTAAGATCAAGTCGTCACCATAGTGGTGGTTTTTCTGCACCTGCTGTTCCATATATTCCCGCACCTTCTGTGCGATCTGCGGCCCAGCCTCGGCCGGCAGGCCGAATTCTTCCAACCCTTCATAATTTCCCAGTTGTTCCATAAGGAATCCAGTCAAATTTGCAATGATAGCTTCCATGCCGTTTTTTTCTGCGAGATAAGACTGCCGGATCTGTCGAATTCGCTTCAGCTTTTCCTCCTGTGCGGCGATCTTCTGCCCAAAAGCCCGGTAAACCTGCTCGTCCGGCTGAGTCAGCAGACGCTTGATTTCGTCAATGGTAAAATCGGCAGCCTGCAGGTTCTTGATTTTGACAAAATCAATGGCCTGTGCCTTGTCGTAGTACCGATAGCCTGTCCAGTCGTCTACGCGGGCAGGCTTCAGCAGGTCGATCCGATCATAATAGCGCAGGGTCTGAGGACTGCAGCTGCAAAGCGCAGCAAAGTCTTTAATGGTCATCTTATCTCTGACCTCCTTTCTGATAAGAGCATATCATTGCAGTTTGGTGTAAGGTCAAGGTCTTTTGATAAAAAAGCGACTTGCCTCAGCAAGCCGCTTTAAAGTTACGGGAAATACTTATCCCAGTGTGATAAAGGCGTATCGTGCCACGAAAATTAATGCCACGATAACGGTCAGCGGCTTGACTTCCCGAGCCTTGCCGGTGAACAGCAGGATCAGACAGTGGGTGATCAGACCCAAGGCGATACCGTTTGCAATGGAGTAGGTAAAGGGCATGAACACGATGGTACAGAAGGCAGGCATGGCCTTTTCCATGTTGTTCAGATCCACGTCCTTCACGTTGCTGAGCATGAGAATGCCCACGAAGATCAGGGCAGGTGCAGTGGCGGCGCTGGGGATGATACCCACCACGGGTGCCAGAATGAGGGAGGCCAGGAACAGAATAGAGGTGGTCAGGCTGGTCAGACCGGTACGGCCGCCTGCGGCAATACCGGCGCTGGATTCCACCACGGTGGTGACGGTGGAGGTACCCAGCAGAGCGCCTGCGGCGGTGGAAATGGC
>CAZVRM010000055.1:0-8558 GCA_964629605.1 uncultured Oscillospiraceae bacterium | reverse complement strand
AATCGAACCCACGTGTTCAGCTTGGAAGGCTGACATTCTACCATTGAACTACACCTGCGACTGTCAGACTTTCGTAAATCAGCCCTTAAAGTATATAACAGGAAGGTGCGATTTGTCAAGGGCTTTTTTGCGATTTTTGAGAAAATTCTCCGGGCGGCAAATGGCTGCCGCCCGGAGGGAAAATTACGCTTTTTCCACCACGATCCGATCCTCCCGCACAGTGGCGTGCAGGGCGCGAATGGGATCGGCATAGGAATCCAGAATCAGGTTGGCGGCCTGATCCTCCAGCTGCTTTTCGATCAGGCGGCGCAGGTTGCGGGCGCCGTATTTGACCGAATAGCTTTCCTCGGCCAGCTTGAGGGGAACGGCTTCGTCCCAGGTGAGGGTGATGCCAGCGCGGGCGACGCCCTTCTGCAGATCACCCAGCATGATGGAAGCGATTTTTGCAAAATCCTCCTTCGTCAGCTGGTTGAAGGAAATGACCTCGTCGATGCGGTTGATGAACTCGGGTCGCATAATGTCCTGCAGGGCTTTCAGCGCCTTTTCCCGACCCTGCTGGGTGAGGGTGTTGCCAAAGCCCACCGCGCCGTCCCGGCGGTCGGAACCGGCGTTAGAGGTCATGATGATCACGGTGTTTTCAAAGTTGACGTAGCGACCCTGCGCATCGGTGATGCGACCATCGTCCAGAATCTGCAGCAGAATGTTGAGCACGTCGGGGTGTGCCTTTTCGATCTCGTCGAACAGAATGACACAATAGGGGCGGCGGCGCACCTTTTCGGTGAGCTGACCGGCCTCGTCATAGCCGATATAGCCGGGAGGGGCGCCGATCAGCTTGGAAACGCTGTGCTTTTCCATATATTCGCTCATATCCAGACGGATGAGGGCGTCCTCGGTGTCAAACAGGTCGGCGGCCAGCTGCTTTACCAGCTCGGTCTTACCCACACCGGTGGGGCCAACAAAGATGAAGGAGATGGGCTTGCGCTTTTCGCTGATACCGGCTCTGCGGCGGCGGATGGCGGCAGCCACCGAATCAATGGCTTCGTCCTGGCCGATGATGCGGCTCTTCAGGCGGCTTGCCAGATCCCGCATCCGAAGGAAATCCTGCTCCTGCACCTTGCTGGCAGGGATCTTCGTCCACAGTTCGATGACCCGAGCCAAATCGTCCAGCGTTACCACGGGGGCAGGCTCTTTGCGCAGTACGGCCAGCTGATCCTCCAGCCGGAGCATCCGGGAGCGGTTCTGGGCGATCTTTTCAAAGCGGGAATCGTCGTTGGAATCGGCGTTTTCCAGCTCGGCCTGAATGTCCATGATCTCGTCCAGCTCTTCCTGCAGGCGGGGAATGCGGGAGAGAGCCGCCGAGCGCAGGTTAACGTCGGAGCAAGCCTCATCCAGCAGGTCGATGGCTTTGTCGGGCATGAACCGGTCGTTGATGTACCGATGTGCCAGATAGACGGCCTGCACGATGATCTGATCGGGGATAATGACACCGTGATAGGTTTCATAATAGCTCTTGACGCCACGGAGGATGTCCTCGGTTTCGGCCAGAGAGGGTTCGTTGATGACCACCGGCTGGAAACGGCGTTCCAGAGCGGTGTCCTTTTCGATATATTTGCGGTATTCGTTGAAGGTGGTGGCGCCGATCACCTGGATCTCACCCCGGGACAGGGCGGGCTTGAGGATGTTGGCGGCGTTCATAGAGCCTTCGGCATCACCGGCACCCACCAGATTGTGTACCTCGTCGATGACCAGAATGATGTTGCCCAGCGCCTTGACCTCTTCGATCAGGCTCTTCATGCGACCTTCGAACTGACCGCGGAACTGGGTACCTGCCACCATGGCGGTCATGTCCAGCAGCCAGACTTCCTTGTTCTGCAGCTTGTAGGGCACCTCGCCGCGAACGATTTTCTGTGCCAGACCCTCGGCAACAGCGGTCTTACCTACGCCGGGCTCACCGATGAGACAGGGGTTATTCTTCTGGCGGCGGTTAAGGATCTGGATGACGCGCAGAGTCTCACTGTCGCGACCCACCACACGATCCAGCTTGCCTTCCCGTGCCTTGGCGGTCAGATCCATGGCGTAATTGTTGAGGAATTTCTTCTTATTTTTTGGCTTTTTGCCGCCTTCAGCAGCCTTTTCATCGGCTTTTTCTTCCGATTTTCCGTTTTGATGGAACAGATTGAACAGGGGGAAGGCGGGGGCACGGGAGGTAGTCTCCTCGTCACCGTCCTCCTCTTCGGGAAGCTCCATGGGGTTCATGCCCATCTGCTCCATGACGGCAGGCAGGCTCTCACCCAGCGTTTCTGGGGTCAGGCCGTCCAGATCGGTTTCGGACAGGCCGAATTTATCCAAAAGATCGGTGACCGGCTTGATGCCCAGTTCCTTGGCGCACTTGAGGCACAGGCCTTCGTTGACCGTCTTTCCGTTTTCCAGTTTGGTGATAAAAACCACTGCCATATTCTTTTTGCAGCGGGCGCAGATCGGCATACTCATGTTGTCGTTATTCCTCCGATGTGGGATGATGAAGCTGCTCCTGACGGAAGCCCTGCAGCAGATAGCTGACAAAGGCCGCCACGATGGTCACATAGGACAAAAGCAGCAGGGTGTTTTGCAGTGCCAACGGCGGATCAAACAGCGTCAGCGTTACGATGGTGATATAAAAGAGGGTAGTTCCGGCTTTTCCTAAAATGTTGGATGCGATCATGTCCTTGGTACGGCGCATGAGGATATAACTGCAGATGGCCTGCGCCATTTCCTTTGCGAAGTACAGCATTACCAGCCACAAGGGCAGCGTGTCGATCACCGTCAGGCAGATCAGTGCAGAAAACACCATCAGTTTGTCGGCCATAGGATCCAGAATTCGTCCCCAAAGGGAGATTTGGTTAAAATGCCGGGCAATGTAGCCGTCTACCACATCGGTGGCACCGGCGATGAGAAATACAGCGATCGCCCACACACGATGGTTTTCAAAATCGGCAAAAAAGCACCAGACGAACAAGGGGATCATCGCAATGCGAATCAGGGACAGTACATTCGGCACCGTCCAGAATCGTTTTTCAGAATCGGTCATAATGGAAAAGTCGCCTTCTTTCTTTTTTAGAGGGGCAGGCCTGCGAATAAGGGACTCAGCAGACTGCCCAGATAGCTCTGCCGGAGACAATGCTGACTCAACAGACCTACGTTTTCGGCGGGAGCGAAGCGCATCACCGCCCAGCACAGGGCAAGAACGATCAGCGCACCGGCGATGGCACCCAGCATACCGCCCGCCAGACGGTTCAGACCGCTAAGCAGGGGAAGATCCAGTTCCAAAAGACTGCATACCAGACGGAAGGCAATTTTGGTCAGGATAAAAATGATCAGAAATGCAAGAATGGGAGCAAGGGACACCGTCAGCGTGTCGGCCAGCGAGGCCAGCAATGCTTCGTATAGCGCATCCATTTTTTCGGACAGCTGGCCGCCCTGTTCCACCAGATCGGACAGCACTGATCCGGTTTCCAGACCGGTGATTTGGGTAAAATCAGCCTTTTGCGCCAGGGATTCCATCACCGGGCGCAGAACCGGCTCGAGAAACGCCGCCAGACTGTCCTGAAAATGATTGCCCAAAATGACACCCAGAACGGTACCAGCGATACCCGATACCGCCTGAAAAGCGCCGCGCTTGGCGGCACCCCAGGTGCAAAACAGCAGGATGACAGCAAACAGCACATCCCACCAATACGCTTGATCAAAAAAAGTAAGATTCATCAGGATTCCTCGGACTCCTCCGCGACTTTTTCAGCACGGTCGGAATAAATCAGAATGGGTTCCCCATCGTCGTTGACCACCACATCCCGGGCACCGTCGTGGGGGATGGTGCGGGTGGTGATGGCGTCGTGGTTCCAGCGGATCTGCTCCAGCCGGTCGGACATCAGCAGGCAGCCGGTGCCATCCTGACAGTCCAGTGCCCGGGGAACACCCTCGAACTGACCGCTCCAGAGCAGTTCCAGCTCATCGCCCAGCAATAAAGCACGGGTCATCCGGTTGCTGCGCTCGGTGGTTTCAAAGGCCACCAGAACCTCGCCGCTTTCCCGGGCAGAAAACAGCCGGACAGACTGACTGAAGGGGATGGATTTGGTAAGTGAACCGTCCACATAGCGGTCGATGCCATCGTCACATACTATGACCAGACCGCCGCTTTTATCATGGGTCATGGAATAGACCTGTCGCTCTCCCAGATCCACCGTCCAGGCGGCTTCCTCTTCACCGATGGCGAAATACAGAACCTTGGTGGACAGCTTCATATCCTGTTGCCCCAGACCGAGTACGGCAAAATGCTCGCCGGAAGGGTCGACGGAGGCAAATAGCACATAATATTGGGTGGTCAGCCACTTGCACAGAAGCTCCTGCCGGTCGTCGTACACCGTAACGGCCGAGCGGTAGCCCTCTTCATCGGTAACCAGAGCAAAAGCGCCTGCACGGTTCATGGAGGCGGTGAGGATGGGGCTGGAAAGGTTGGTGTTGAGATATTCCGCATAGCCATTGGCTACGCAAATGCCGGTGCCGCCCCGGTCATAGACCAGCACATAGGACTCCGACACACAGAGGGAGGGCTGGTTATAGCGCAGCTGGATGGAATAGCTGCTGTCGCCCAGCCCGCTGATAAAGGAATAGGTGTCACCGGAGGTGACCGCAAGACCGGCAGAGAAGGGGGCGTAGACCGTGTCCAGACCGGCTTCAAAGCGGTACTCGGTAAAGGGGTCGGTCATGGTGCCGGCAGCCTTCAGATAAGAGGCCAGCCGCTGGAGGTTTTCCGGGCGAAGGTCGTCCTGATAACGAAAAATTCCAAACACCACGCAGGCCAGCATACCCAGCAGCGCCAGAGAATGGAGCGCGCCGGTAACCGCCAGCCGTTTGTCCTGGCGGAAGCGAGTGATATTGTTTTTTAGCTTTCCCTGTTTTTTCAGGTCAATCCGCTCTTCCATCCAGTTCCTCCATTTGATAATTCAGGGCAGTCATGTAAAGACCCACCGGCGGTGCGGTAGGGCCGGCTGCCAGCCGATCGCGGCTCTCCAAAATGGCCGGGATGCCGTCAGGGGCGATCTTGCCGATGCCCACATACACCAGCGTTCCGGTGATGGCACGCACCATATTATATAAGAAGCCGTCGGCACATACCCGGATGGCAATGATGTCACCGGGGCGTTCCTCCACTTCGCAGTAAAAAATGGTGCGGACAGTGCTTTTCACAGGGGTGCCTTCGTTTTTTACAGCGGCGAAGTCCTGTTTGCCAACAAAATCCTTTGCGGCACGCTGCATGGCAGCCACATTCAGCTTTTGGGGATAGGCCCAGGCGCGGCTCACCGAAAAGGGGTCGCGCACACGGCTGTTGTGGATCAGATAGGTATATTCCTTGTTGACGCAGGAAAACCGGGCATCGAACTCATCGGGTACCAGCACGGCCTTGCGGACTACCACCGCCTCGGGCAGCCGGGCGTTGAGGGCCAGCGGCAGCCGTTCCAGCGGAATGGAGGACACGTGGTCGATGGAGCACACATAATATTTGGCGTGCACGCCTGCATCAGTTCGGCCGCAGCCCGAAACGTAGACCGCCTTGCCGCAGGTCTTTTCCCAGGCCTCTTCCACCAGCTGCTGGATGGTCATGGCATTGTTCTGCCGCTGCCAGCCGTGGTATTCGGAACCCAGATAGGATAACACTAAAGCAGTTTTCATAACATCACATTCAATACAATGGCAGCGCCGCACACCAGAAGGGCGCAAAGGCCGCCCACAGCGTCGATTCTGCCGTATTTCAGACTATGCAGCCGGGTGCGGTTTGCGCCACCGTGATACAGGCGGCACTCCATGGCGCAGGCCAGCTCGTCCGCACGGCGGAAGGCCGAAATGAACAGGGGCACCAGCACAGGCACCAGCGCTTTGGCGCGCTGCAGCAGGTTGCCGCTTTCAAAATCGGCGCCCCGGGCCTTCTGGGCAGACATGATCTTGTCGGTTTCTTCGATAAGCGTGGGGATAAACCGCAGGGCGATGGACATCATCATGGCAAACTCGTGCACGGGAACTTTGATCTTCTTGAGGGGTGCCAGCAGGTTCTCCAGTGCGTCGGTCAGCGACATGGGAGAGGTGGTATAGGTCAGCAGGGAGGTGGAGGCCACCAGCAGCAGGATGCGGGTGATCATGACGGCTGCGGTTTTGATGCCTTCCAGCGTGATGCGGAAGATCCACAGCTTGACCAAAACCTCACCGGGGGTGTAAAGAATGTTCAACACACCGGTGAAAATAACGATGATGATAATGGGCTTGAGGGATTTGAGGATCAGCTTGGGGGCAATCCGGGAAAGCTTGATGGCGGCCAGCAGCCCCAGGGTGCACAGGGCAAAGGGGAGCAGACTGCCGCTGATGAAGATGGTGACGATATACAGTACCAGGATCAGCAGCTTGGTGCGGGGATCCATCCGGTGCAGGGGAGAGGTGCCGGGAAAATACTGACCAAGGGTAATGTCTTTCAGCATTTGGCGCAGCCCCCCTTCAGTGCTTTCAGCTGGGCGGCGGCCTGTTCCACCGTGTAGACCGAGGGATCCACAGGCACACCCCGCTTTTTCAGCTCCAGAAATACCTGAGTCACCTGAGGCACATCCAGACCGGCGGCGATGAGCTCCTCCGACCGGGCAAAGATCTGGTCGGGGGTGCCGTCCATCAGAATGTGACCGTGATCCATCACAATGATACGCTGGGACATCTGAGCGGCATATTCCATGCTGTGGGTGACAAACAAAATGGTGGTGCCGTGCTTCTGGTGATATTCCTTGATGAACCGGAACACGTCGGCGCAGCCGGCAGGATCCAGGCCGGCCATGGGCTCGTCCAGCACCATGACCTCGGGCTCCATGGCAAAAATACCGGCCAGCGCAACCCGGCGCTTCTGACCGCCCGACAGCTCAAAGGGGGATTTGTCCAGCACATCTTCGGACAGGCCAACAATGCGGCAGTTTTCCCGCACCCGGCGGTCGATCTCCTCCTTGTCCAGACCCATGTTCTTGGGGCCAAAGGCCACGTCGGCATACACCGTTTCCTCGAACAGCTGGTATTCGGGGTACTGGAACACCAGACCCACCGCAAACCGGGCGGCACGGGTCATCTCCTTGGACTGGAAAATATCCTCGCCGTTGATATAAATTTTACCGGAAGTGGGCTTCAAAAGGCCGTTAAAATGCTGAATGAGGGTGGATTTTCCGCTGCCGGTGTGACCGATGAGACCGATGAACTCGCCTCGATTTGCGGAAAAGCTTACATCGTCCACCGCCTTCTTTTCAAAAGGCGTACCGACGCTGTAAATATGGGAAAGATGTTCGATTCTCAAGACTTCGTTCATGTGTTTATGCTCCCAAATACTTCATGATCTGGTCGGCACATTCCTCTACGGAAAGTGCCTCCAGGCTCAGATCGGCCTCCAGCTCCCGGAGCAGCAGGACGGTCTGAGGGGCGGTCAGCGCCAGCGATTCCAGCTTGTCCACCTGAGCAAACACCTGTCGGGGGGTGCCATCCAGCGCCACCTGTCCGCCCTTCATGACGATGACACGGTCGGCCTGGGCGGCTTCGTCCATATGGTGGGTGATGAGCACCACCGTCATTCCAGTCTCGCGGTTCAGACGGCTGACGGCGGCCATGACTTCGGCCCGGCCGGAGGGATCCAGCATGGCGGTAGGCTCGTCCATGACGATGACCCGGGGGCGCATGGCCAGTACACCGGCGATAGCCACACGCTGCTTCTGTCCGCCGGACAAAAGATGGGGTGCGTGGCGGGCAAACTCGGTCATGCCCACGGCTGCAAGAGCCGCATCCACCCGCTCCCGGATCTGCGCAGGGGGCAGACCCATGTTTTCGCAGACAAAGGCCACGTCTTCCTCCACCACGGTGGCGACGATCTGGTTGTCCGGGTTCTGGAAGACCATGCCTGCCGTTTCCCGGATGGAAAACAGCTTGTCCTCTTCCCGGGTGTCCATGCCGCCCACATACACCGTGCCGCCCGAGGGCAGCAGAATGGCATTGAGATGCTTGGCAAGGGTGGACTTTCCGCTGCCGTTATGTCCCAGAACGGCGGTAAAAGAGCCCTCTTCGATGGAAAGATTCACACCGTCCAGAGCCAGAACGCCCTCCTCGTCATAGTGGAAGGAAAGATCGTGGGTTTCAATGATGGACATAGGTTATTTTCCTCCGATCCAGCGGCTGGTGTGGCCGCAGGGCAGCATCAGACCGGTGCTGCGGCAGTTGAGACCCAACTCAGCAGCCTCCACCCGTCCACTGTACTTCTTGCAGACGGCGGTGCCCAGAATGTAGGCGGGCACCGAGGGGGAGATGCCGGCGGTATAGGAATTGATGATGATGAACAGGGGATCGTCGGTGAGCACCTGAGCACACAGCTCCACGAACTCGCCGATGGAGTCCTCAAAGCGCCAGACTTCACCGTTGGGGCCTCTGCCGTAGGAGGGAGGGTCCATGATGATGGCGTCGTACTTGCGGCCGCGGGTGATCTCCCGCTTGATGAACTTCTTGCAGTCATCCACGAT
>CAZVRM010000054.1:4045-8747 GCA_964629605.1 uncultured Oscillospiraceae bacterium | reverse complement strand
TAACAGTTTCCATGTGTGTTTCCTCCTAAAATTTTATAGTTAAATTAATAAAACACGCGAATGTTTTAGGTATTTCCCCATTTTCACGGGGAAACCGAATAAAAAGCGCTATAAATTGTAAGGCAGTGCTTTACAACCAATAGCGCTTCATGACGACATGACAGTAGCCGCACACTGGGTGCAGCTCCCAAGTGCGTCCGTAAGGATCCATGACGCGCTTTCGGCGAAAAATACATTCTCTGGCCGCTTTCGAAATCCTTTCCGTTAACATCGACCAGTTACCTTATTTCCCGCGCCTCTATTGCCAAAAATATTCCGTTTTCAGCCGCGGAAATCCATTCCTCCGCAATACAAATTATACGCGATTGTCGAAATGATGTCAATACTTTTCGGCTCAAGCCTCGTAGTTTTTTTCCACCATTTCGAGGATTTCAGGCTTCATTCCCAGCAGGCGGCAAATGTTCAATGCGTCTCTGGGGCAATCCTGCTTACCCTCCACTCTGTAGAGACCGTAGTTCATATGCTGGCTGATGAGCTCCACGCCCACATCACCGCCTCTTACGGCGATTTCTGCCTGCAGCTGTTCCACATTCAGATCCTTCAGACCGATGACCTGATAATGGGCGTTGCCGCGCTGTGCCACATTGTCGTAGTGGGTAGCCAGAACGGTGACGGCGTTTTTACCGTTGAGGTAGGCCGTCACAGACTGTACGATGGCTGCACCCTCGTCGGGATTGGTGCCCCGGGCAAATTCATCCAGCATGATGAACGAAAAGCCCTCTTCGATCTGCTTGACCACCTGATTGAAACGCACCATCTCGCCGCCGAAGCTGGACAGACCCCGGTCGATGTTCTCCAGATCCTCGGAGATGATATACATTCCGTCAAAGAGTGGTGCGGAGGCGTTCTTTGCAAAGGGGAAAAATCCACATTGAATCAACAGAATGTTCAGCGCGATGGTCTTGAGTGCAACGCTCTTGCCGCCCATGTTGGCGCCGGTAATGACGGTAGCACCCTTCTCCAGTGCAATGGAGACCGGAGTAAAGGTCTTGCCTCTCCCCTGCACCGCGTCGGCGATCTGAGGATTGATCATATCGGTCATGGACAGGGTGTTTTCGGTAAACCGAGGCATACTGCCGCCGTAACGCAGCGCAAGGCAGGCCTTTTCCACCGTCAGATCAATATCGGCAATGGCCTCCATATTGTGCAGCATATCGTCGATATAGGGACGCAGACCCTCAGACAGTTCGCCGCGGATGCGCATTTCCTCGTGCTCTTCGTCGGCAGCAATGCGGGAACGTCTGGCCTGCAGTTCCTCTTTTTCCTTACCGTCGGACAGGCGGCGGATCTGCTCCTCCAGCTCCCGCTTTTCCTTACGCAGAGAGCGCAGCAGCGGAGAGTAGCCGTCAAAAATGTAAAAAGATGCAACACGGTTATGCTCGGGATCCAGCAGATCCAGCGCAGCAGAGGTGTCCTTGAGGGAAATACCTTTCCACTGCAAAACAGGCTGAATTTCATTGAACAGCGGCAGCATCTCGTCGCACTTCAACAGAAAACGCTTCAGCTCGAACAGCTCAATCTCGTTCAGATGGGCTTCCCGGCATTTTTTTGCGGTAGGACGGACATTTTTCACCGTCATAAACACCAGCAGCAGCTTATCCAGCGCTTTCTGACAGCCTTCGCCCTGTTGCAACGCGCCGCGGATGCGCTCCAGTTCGGCCTGCATTTCGGGCAGATCACAGACAGGGCCTTCCGGACGGGTCTTTTTGCCGCTGTCAATGGCTTCAGCCTCCAGAACGGTCAGCACCCGCTGAATGTTGGACAGCTGTCGCCGCAGCTCAGCTATTTCACAGGGATCAAAAGGCTTGAGTTCCCGCACGCGCTCTTCACCGTAAGGAGAGCAGGGCTTCAAGGCATCCAGCACATACTGGAAGCCAATATTTTCTCGCTGTGCAAAAGGCAAATTGATCATTTTGCATCCTCCATCACGTTGATGACCGGCAGACCCACCCGAGCCTCCATGCGGGACATCAGTTCTTCTTTGGAAAAGTGGAATCCATACGCCGAGAAGGGGTTGACGGTGACGGCCACCAGATTGACGGTATCCAGCACCTCCAGCTTGATTCCCCGGCGGGCGATTTTATCGTAGTTATCTCGCTTGAGCAGGATCTTACTGCTGTCGCGCACCACAAAGGTCAGACCTTTCAGCGGAGCGTTGGACATGAGCAGGGGCTTCATGAGAAAGTCCGACATGGCGCCGCCAAAGAAAATGGCTCGGGCGCCCTTGGCCTCCTCCTTGCGGAGAGCATCCTCCACCGTCATTCCGGCGGGGATGATCCAGGGGCCGTTTTCTCCGAAAAGGATGGTGCCGCGGAATTCGTCGTCGCCCTCCACAGCTTTTCGGATCTCTGCATCCTCGGTTTCCGGCAGGGTGAGGATCTCGCAGTTATAGGCGGTATCCTCGATAACGGTGTCAATATTCTTATTGTAAGAGGCTCCGGTGCACAAAATGGTGGCCTCGGTGACCCGGCGGCTACAAAGGGTCTTGCGGCTCAAAGCGCCGTCGATCATCACCACGTCAGCACCGTGGCGGAAGAAATCTTCACGCACCTTTGCCAGCTGATTGGTGATGGAAGGCCCGGCGATCTGGATAGAGCCGTCCGAACGGGCGCGTACCATGACAACATCGCCCATAGGCGTGGAAATACCCGTGGTGTCGATGATCTCACGCGTCACATCACAGTGGCGCAGGATCAGATCGGAAGCTGTTGCCACCAAAGTTCCCTCTTCCACGTAAATGCCCGGCTTTTTGGTGCCGGTGACCAAATCCTTATCCTCGCCGTCACGACCGATGGAGGTGATGGCCAGCACCTGGCCGTTGCCGTTGACCTCTTTGATGATCTGATTGAGCACGGTGGTCTTGCCGGCGTTTTTGCACATACCGATGATGGAGATCGAGCGGTAAGGCCGGATCAATTCACTTAAGGTGGGTTTCATAAGTCCCCTCCCCTTCTAACATTCTTCACAAACGGCGTCCAGAACGTCGCCGATGATGGCGTTGGACACCAGAAAACCTTCGGGCGTTAAATGCCAGCGGCCTGCGTCCCGTTTCACGTGGCCGGAACAGATATAGGGCTCCAGCCGTCTGGCAAAGGGCGTAAATTCCCGGTTCCAGCGGCTGTAAAAGGCATTTTCGTCAATACCATCACAGGTGCGCAGCGCCAGCATCACATATTCCCCCACCCGGTCATCAAAGGCCAGCTCGTCGGCTCCCTCCACGATGGGATTTTTCCCGCTCATGCCGCGGATGTAGGTATCAATATTAGGTGTGAAGCTAAAACGCTTTCCACCATAGAAACTGTGTGCAGCACAGCCAAAGCCCAGATAATCGGACAGATCCCAATATCGGCTGTTGTGCCGGGAGCGGAATCCTCTCTGGGCAAAATTGGAGATTTCATATTGGGCATAGCCCTTTTCCGCCAGTTTTGACACGGCAGCCAGATACATATCTGCCTGCAGATCGTCGTCGGGCAGAACGGGATTTTCCCGCCAGAGAGGGGTTCCCTCTTCCAGCTTGAGGGCGTAGCAGGAAATATGTTTGGGCTCCAGAGCACAGATCGCATCCACACTCTGCAGCCAGCTTTCCATGGTCTGATCGGGCAGGCCGTAAATCAAATCCAGAGACAGATTGTCCGTGCAATACTTTTTGCACAGTGCTACCGCTTCTTTGGCCTTTTCAAAATCATGGATGCGCCCGATGCGCTTCAACTGCGCGTCATCGGCGGTCTGAACACCCATGGAAATCCGGTTGACACCGGCGCTTTTCAGCTGCTTGAACAACGCTTTGTCCGCACTTTCCGGGTTGACCTCCACGGTGATCTCGCAGGTATGGGTCAACGAGACCCGTTTGGAAAGCGCCTTCAGCAGCTTGGCAAGGCGTTTGCCGCCGAACACCGAAGGCGTACCGCCACCGATATACACGGTATCCACCACATAATTTCCTCCGGGCAGGAAGAAATCACCCAGTTGACCCATCAATGCCTCCAGATAGGCATCCAGATAAGCATCATCCCACTTGGATGTGGAACAAAAGTCACAATAGGCGCACTTGCTCCGGCAAAACGGAATATGAAAATAAACGCCAAGATTGCCGTTCATTTTATTCCTCGTCAAGACGCAGCACAGCCATAAAAGCCTCGGTGGGAACCTGAACGGTGCCCAAAGAGCGCATCTTTTTCTTACCTTCCTTCTGCTTTTCCAGCAGCTTCTTCTTTCGGGTAATATCGCCGCCGTAACACTTGGCCAGAACATCCTTGCGCATGGCCTTTACCGTCTCGCGGGCGATGACCTTGCCGCCGATGGCAGCCTGGATGGGCACCTCGAACATCTGGCGGGGAATATTTTCCTTCAGCTTTTCGCAGATGCGGCGGGCGCGGGCGTAGGCCTTCTCCCGGTGGGCAATGAAAGACAGAGCGTCCACCTGGTCACCGTTCAGCAGCATATCTACCTTCACCAGGTCGGAAGGCCGATAATCGGACAGCTGATAGTCCAGCGATGCATAGCCCTTGGTGCGGGCTTTCAATGCATCAAAGAAGTCATAGATGATCTCATTCAGGGGAATCTGATAATGCAGTTCCACCAGATGGGTGTCCAGATACTGCATATCCTTGAACTCGCCGCGGCGCTCCTGGCACATGGGCAT
>CAZVRM010000054.1:0-4035 GCA_964629605.1 uncultured Oscillospiraceae bacterium | reverse complement strand
TCCTCCGCCCGCTCGATATGGGTGGGGTCGGGATAATTGTGGGGATTGTCCACATCGATGGTCTCCCCGGCCATGGTATCTACCTTGTAAATAACCGAAGGAAGGGTGGTGATCAGATCCAGGTCGAACTCACGCTCCAGACGCTCCTGAATGATCTCCATGTGGAGCATACCCAAAAAGCCGCAGCGGAAGCCAAAGCCCAATGCGACGGAAGATTCGGGTTCAAAGGTCAGGGATGCGTCGTTCAGCTGCAGCTTTTCCAGCGCATCACGCAAGTCGGGATACTTGGAGCCATCCTCGGTATAAACACCGCAGTAGACCATGGGCTGGGCGGGACGGTAGCCGGGCAAAGCCTCGGCGGCAGGACGGGCAGCCTCTGTGATGGTATCACCCACCTGCGTATCGTGAACATCCTTGATGGAGGCAGTGAAATAACCTACTTCGCCAGCCACCAGTTCATCGCACTTGCGCATACCGAAGGGCTCCAGATAGCCGCACTCCAGCACCTGATAAGTGGCGCCGGTGGCCATCATCTTCACCTGCATACCGGTACGCATGGTGCCTTCCTTAATACGGAAATAAACGATAACACCCACATAGGGATCATACTGGCTGTCGAAAATCAGTGCCTGCAGAGGGGCACTGGGGTCGCCATCGGGTGCAGGCACATTGGCAACAATATCCTCCAGAACGGCAGGGATGTTGATGCCCATCTTGGCCGAAATCTCGGGCGCATCGGCAGCAGGCAGGCCGATGATGTCCTCCACCTCCTGCTTTGCCTTCAGGGGATCAGATGCAGGCAGGTCGATCTTGTTGAACACCGGCAGGATCTCCAGATTGGCATCCAGCGCCAGATAGGTGTTCGCCAGCGTCTGAGCCTCCACGCCCTGGGTGGAGTCCACCACCAGAACAGCGCCTTCGCAAGCGGCCAGGCTGCGAGAGACTTCGTAGTTGAAGTCCACGTGACCCGGCGTGTCGATCAGGTTCATCTCATAGGTCTCGCCGTCCTGCGCTTTATAGTACATGGTGACGGCACGCGCCTTAATGGTGATACCTCTCTCCTGCTCCAGCTCCATGTTGTCAAGCATCTGAGAATGGAGTTCGCGCTGTGTGACAGATTCCGTCAGCTCCAGCAGGCGGTCTGCCAGAGTGGACTTGCCGTGGTCAATAT
Organism: uncultured Oscillospiraceae bacterium; assembly: GCA_964629605.1. Taxonomy (GTDB): domain Bacteria; phylum Bacillota; class Clostridia; order Oscillospirales; family Butyricicoccaceae; genus UBA4644. The sequence continues at coordinate 2,864 of CAZVRM010000054.1, read as the reverse complement.
GGGCGATAATGGAAAAATTACGAATTTTCGAGCGATCAGTCATAATCCACGCTCCTAATAAACAAATTTATAGTCATAAAATTATATACCAAACCGTGATGGGAAGTCAAGGGGTGCTCAAGCCTGCGGCTGGACGGGCAAGAAAAAAGAGCGGGTTCTCCCCCGCCCTTCCGTCAGAACTGAATTTGACCATCATAAAAAATGATGGCCTCCTGTTCTTTATAGCGTTCATTGAACTGCTTTGTTTCCAAATAGGTCATAAACAAGTTTTCAATCGGACAGGTATACTTGACGACATAAGCACTTCTGGACTTTGACTCTGCTTTCATGTCAGCAAAATCCAGTGCTGTATTCAAAGAAAAAGTTGTAGAAACCAAGGTTTTGGAGGTTGCATAGAATGGCGCTTCACTGGACATACCTCTAAACAGCGGCACCTCGGTGATACCATACAATTTGAAAATACTTCTCAAAAACGCAACTCGCGCGACGATATAGTTTCTACGCCGCTCTTTAGTACCATTGCCCGAAAACATCTCTTTTTTTCGTGGTATCGTACCATTATAAGCAATCAGGCCCATCTCACTCATAACGATTTTCATACCTTTAATCCATTCTCCGGAATAAGGATTGAGCAAATACTGTTCTGCCGTCGTTCGTTCCAGTTCGTACAAATCCAAATTCTTGAGATAATTTTCAAGATCTGCATACAGCAGGTTTTCTCCCTCGTTTGCGCTGAAATCAAGTTGTTTACCCTGTTTAAAGAACGCAGAGTTGCGCTTTATCCATTGAAGCGCCAACGATTCCTGCGCTTTGATTGTGTCTTCGGTTTTCTGGAGAACATCCTCTGATTTAGAAATCGTAAGCGTCTGTTTATACTTTTTGCACCGTTCCGAAATTGCCTGAACTTCTACCTCGGAAAGTATCGAACTTCCTTTTCGTAATTGATAACTACCGATTTCTTCCGCAGGAATTTCCCAGCATTTTCCGGCGTCTTCAAACGCTGTAATTCGCCAAATAAACATGGCGCTTTCCGCATCATAATCTTCGATATATCCGGGGGTTCTTCGTCCGTCCAGAACACGACCCTCATTGCCCACAACCAAATGCGCCAGCGTACCGGTGTCAAAATTGTCGTCCGGCTCGATGATACTATGTTGTTCGTGCATTTTATCCTCTTACTTTCACTTAGAAAAAGAGCGGGGTCTCCCCCGCTCGGTTTTTCTGCAATTATTCTTCCCAGTTGTGCCAGACATCCTGGATGTCGTCGTTGGCTTCCATGACTTCCAGCATCTTCTCCATGTTCTTGATGTCGTCCTCGTTGGTCAGGGCGGTGTAGGTCTGGGGCACCATCTGGATCTCGGCCTCAAGGAACTCCAGGCCCTCGGCCTTCAGAGCATCCTTTACGGCGTCGAAATCATCGGGCTCGGTGTAGATCTCGAAGATGTTCTCCTCCACCTGAAAGTCGGAAGCGCCGGCTTCCAGAGCCTGCATCATGACAGTCTCCTCGTCCAAATCCTCCCCGTTGATGACGATGACGCCCTTCTTGTCGAACTGCCAGGACACGCAGCCGGAAGCGCCCATGCCCTTGCCGTACTTGTCCAGATAGTGACGAACCTCGGCAACGGTACGGTTCTTGTTGTCAGTCAGAGCGTCTACCAGAACAGCGACACCGCCGGGGCCGTAGCCTTCATAAGTGACATGCTCGTAGTTTTCGGTAGCGGCGCCGGACTTATACTTGTCCAGAGTGCGCTTGATATTGTCGTTGGGGACGTTTTCGCTCTTGGCGCGGGAGATGACAGCAGCCAGCTTGGAGTTGGAGTTGGGGTCAGCACCGCCGCCCTCCTTGATGGCGATGGCCATCTCTCGGGCGTACTTGGTAAAGATCTTGGCCTTCTTGGCATCGGCAGCGCCCTTGGTCTTCTGAATATTATGCCATTTGGAATGTCCGGACATGGGTTGTTCCTCCATTTATGATAAAACTAAAAATAAACGTAATTTACTAATTATCCATTTTAGCACAAGGATTTTGGTATGACAACCCCTTTTCCCGGGAAATGTGGGTATAATTCAAAGATTTCGCATCAAAATAACAGCGAAAACCTTGGGAGGTGACGAAAGTGGAGAAGAACAACTGCATGAAGCGCGAAAAGCAGCAGGACAAGAAGAGCAAGAAGAACGAGCAGGGCGAAAAGCAGCTGTAAGTCGTAGGGATAGGAAAAGCGGCGGGGCATCGGCTCCGCCGCTGGTGGTTTTCTTAGTTTTCTTCCATTTCCTGCTGCGCTCGCAAACGACGGCGCTGGTGCTTTTCAAGGTTGAGCGATACCCAAAACAGCATCAGCCCACCACTAAGCAGCAAGATGGCAGATGGGCCATCACCAAGCATGTATTGAACAAAGACAGCAGCGACTGCGGCAGCAAAGCCGGAATAACGGCACAGCGAATACCCCTGCGTAAAAGGCAACTGCTTCTTCCGATAGCGCAGACGGCCATAAAACTCTATCAAAAAGGCGCAAATACCCAGAACGCTGAGGATGATACCGTAGCTGCTCCCCTGTTCCCCGGATACATAACGACACAAAGTCCAGCCCAAAACCTGACAAGCGACACCAGCGTTGCCGATAGCCTGCCACTGTCCACGAACAGCTGGGGTCAGGCCCGGCAGAGGCGGACGAGATTGCGGTGTATGATGAATGTGTGGATTTCTCATGCCATTCTCCCCTTTCTGTCTTTATTATCTTAAATATAACGCAACTTGACAATATTCGCCCCGGAATCTTCAGAAAAATTAAGAAAAAGCCGCCCGAGGGCGGCTGAGACTGTCAAAGAACCGCTTCGCTGGGTTCTTTTCGACAATTTGGTTCCGC
>CAZVRM010000053.1:0-8758 GCA_964629605.1 uncultured Oscillospiraceae bacterium | reverse complement strand
GAATGATCTCCTCGGACAGACGGGACAGGTGCATCATCAGCAGGGCGATGGCAGAACAGGTTTCAGCCACAAAGTCGCGGTCGGAAACGCCGTCGATACTGTTGAGGGTGTAGCCGTCCATGCCCAGTGCCTGAGCGGTCATGTTCCGGTCGATGGGATAGGTGGTGCCGGCCAGAGCGCCCGAACCCAAGGGGGACACATTGGCCCGCTTGGCAGCGTCGGCCAGACGACCCAGGTCGCGCTCCAGCATCATGCCGTAAGCCAGCAGATGATGGCCGAAGACGATGGGCTGTGCACGCTGCAGGTGGGTGTAGCCGGGAACGATAGCATCCCGGGTCTCCTGTGCCTTGTCGCAAATGGCGCGGATGACCTGTGCCGTCAGGGCGCGGATCTCGCCGATCTCTTTACGGAGCCACAGGCGAAGATCCAGAGCCACCTGATCGTTGCGGCTGCGGGCGGTGTGCAGGCGTTTGCCTGCATCGCCGATGCGGCGGGTCAGCTCGGTCTCATTGAAGGAGTGGATGTCCTCGGCATTGAGGTCGATCTGCAGAGCGCCGCTCTCCAGATCCCGGAGGATGCTCTCCAGTCCGGCCAGAATGGTCTCGGTGTCCTCGGGGGAATTGATGCCCTTGGCACCCAGCATGGCGGCGTGCGCCATGCTGCCGGTCAGATCCTCTACCGCCAGACGCTGGTCAAAGCGAATGGAGGCATTGAAGTCGTCCGCGATCTGGTCAAGATGTTTTGCGGCGCGGCCCGCCCACAGTTTTTCCATAAAAACCTCGTGTGAAATGTCCTGTTTTACTGCTCGTCCCACTTCTTCTGCAGGGTGGCCTGAACCTTGATGGGCAGACCGAACAGGTTGATGAAGCCTGCAGACTCAGCCTGGTCATAGACACCGCCGTCCTCGCCGAAGGAGGCGATCTCAGCATCATACAGGGAGTAGGGAGAGGTGACGCCGGCGTTGATCATGTTGCCCTTGTAGAGCTTCAGCTTGACGTCGCCGGTAACGTGCTCCTGAGTGCTGTCCACGAAAGCGGACAGAGCCTTGCGCAGGGGGGTGAACCACTGGCCGAAGTACACCAGCTCGGCGAACTTCTGAGCAACCAGGGTCTTGTAGTGCTGGGTGTCGCGATCCAGAGTGATGGTCTCCAGAACCTCGTGAGCCTTGTACAGGATGGCGCCGCCGGGAGTCTCATAAACGCCGCGGGACTTCATGCCCACCAGACGGTTTTCCACGATGTCCAGCAGACCGATGCCGTTGGCACCGCCGATCTCGTTCAGCTTCAGAACGATGTCGACAGGAGACAGCTTCTCGCCGTTGACGGCAACGGGGTTGCCCTTCTCAAAGGAGATGGTCACATAGGTGGGCTTGTCGGGAGCCTGCTCGGGAGAAACGCTCATCTCCAGGAAGCCGGGCTTGTTATACTGAGGCTCGTTGGCGGGATCTTCCAGATCCAGACCCTCGTGGGACAGATGCCACAGGTTCTTGTCCTTGGAATAGTTGGTCTCGCGGGTGATCTTCAGAGGCACGTTGTGAGCCTCGGCGTAGTCGATCTCTTCGTCACGGGACTTGATCTCCCACTCGCGCCAGGGGGCGATGATGGGCATATTGGGAGCGACGGACTTGATGGCCAGCTCGAAACGAACCTGGTCGTTGCCCTTACCGGTACAACCGTGGCAGATGGCGTCGGCGCCTTCCTGCAGGGCGATCTCAGCCAGCTTGACACCGATCAGAGGACGGGCGAAGGCGGTACCCATCAGGTACTCTTCGTACTTGGCACCAGCCTTGACGGTGGGGAAGATGAAGTCTTCCACGAATTCCTTTGTCAGATCCAGAACGTACAGCTTGGAAGCGCCGGTCTTGATGGCCTTCTCTTCCAGACCCTCCAGCTCGTCGGCCTGACCCACGTTGCCAGAAACGGCGATGATCTCGGGATTGTTATAGTTTTCCTTCAGCCAGGGGATGATGATGGAAGTATCCAGACCGCCGGAATAAGCCAGAACGACCTTCTTGATCTTGCTCTTGTCAATCATAGTAATTTCCTCCGATTTATAGCAAATTTTCTCAGAATCAAACGATGGTATGATTATACACAAATATTGAATAAACAGTCAATGTGCACCCTATACAAACCTGCGTGGGTTTTCTTGTGGATTGTAGTAAGAATTCATAGGAAACAGCCGGGTGATGGGGCGAAAACCCCGAAAAATCATCGGTGAAGAATTATGCACGGAAATGCATAAAAATTATGCTTGGATGAATAAAACCGAAAAATGGTTGGAATTTGCCAAAAATTGTGGTATTCTGCAAATATCATCGGATAGTTTGCGACTTTATCAGTAGAAGGGAGGCGTGGCCATGGAAGATCAAGCCATCGTTGCTCTGTATTTTCAGCGAGCCGAGCAGGCCATCACAGAAACTATGAAAAAATACGGCAGCCTGTGCCGCTGCATTGCCCAAAACCTGCTGCCGGTGCGGCAGGACGCGGAGGAATGTGTCAACGACACCTGGCAGGCGGCATGGGAGCGCATCCCACCGCAGCAGCCCCGGGTGCTGGGCGCTTTTTTGGGGCGCATCACCCGCAATCTGGCCATCAGCCGCTTTCGACGAAACACCGCCAAGCGGCGGGAGGCGGGCATCAGCGTGCTGTTGTCCGAGCTGGAGGACTGCGTTCCCACAGGGGAGACCACCGAGGAGGCCTTTGACCGCAAGCTGCTGGGTGAGCAGATTTCCCGCTGGCTGGAAAGTCTGCCTGCCGATGACCGAGCGCTGTTTTTGCGCCGGTACTGGTACGGTGAGAGTCTGCAGGATCTGGCGGAAGCTACCGGTATCACATACAGCAAGCTGACCCAGAAAATGTATCGGCTGCGGCTGAGCTTGAAGGCCGCGCTGGAGGCGGAAGGAGTGATTTTGTGAGCAAGTCGGAAAAAATCTACGACGGAATTACCGAAGTAAAGGACTGGCTGGTGGAGGAAGCGCGCTTTCACCGGTTCTCTGACCGCAAGCGCCGCCGGAAGCTGGCGGTGGCGGCAACGGCAGCCTGTCTGGCGCTGGCACTGATCGTATCCAGTCTGCTGCCCGGCGGCCCTATGGTCATGCCGGCCTATGCCATTGCCGTGCCGGAATACCCGGAAATGATGCAGTACCCCGGCGGCGATGCAACCTACGGTGCCATTGAAAAGTGGGAGAAATCCCTGCAGAAGCAGAACCGCACCTCAGATTATGAGGTCGGGCTGGAGCCCTATTTCCAGTCCTCCATTCAGCAGTTTTTGTCCGACAACGGGGGAGAAAACGCCGCCTTTTCGCCGCTGAACGTGTATATGGCGCTGGCCATGCTGGCAGAGACCACCGGCGGCCAAAGCCGACAGCAGATTATGGATCTGCTGGGTGCGGAAAGCATCGAAGCTCTGCGGCAGCAGGCCAACGATCTGTGGAACGACAACTACCGGGACGACGGCATCATGCAGCGGGTGCTGGCAAGCTCTATCTGGCTGAATGAAGACATTGAATTCAACAAAAAAACGCTGAATACCTTGGCGGAGGACTATTACGCCTCCTCCTATCAAGGCAAAATGGGCTCGGAGAGCCTGAATCAGGCGCTGCGGGACTGGCTGAATGAGCAGACCGGCGGTCTGCTGAAAAATCAGATCGACGGACTGAATCTGGATAACGACACCGTATTGGCACTGGCCACCACCGTGTACTTTAAGGCCAAATGGACTTCCGGCGGCTTTACCCAAAGCTTGACCGACACCGGTATTTTCCACGGTGCACAAGGGGATGTGAAGTGTCAGATGATGCACGCCTCCAGTAATATGAATTATTATTGGGGGGACAAATTCACCGCTGTTGCCAGCAGCTTTGAAAGCGGTGAGATGCGTTTTATCCTGCCCGACGAGGGCTATACCCCCGAGGATCTGCTGACCGACCCCGAAGCGCTGGCCTTTGTGCTGCAGGAACATACCTATCAGTGGGAAAACAGCCGTTATCTGAAGGTGCATCGCACCGTCCCCAAGTTTGACATTGAGGACCAGACCGATTTGATCGGCGGACTGAAGGCGCTGGGCGTTACCGACGTGTTTGACTACTTTACGGCTGATTTTTCTCCTGTCACTGACACTCCGTTGTTGTACCTGTCCAAAGCCACCCATGGCGTCCGGGTGAAGATCGACGAACGGGGCTGTGAGGCGGCTGCTTACACGGTAATGAGTGCTGACACGGCAGCTGCATTGCCCCCCCAGCTGGAGGAGATCGAGTTTACGTTGGATCGTCCCTTCCTGTTCGTCATCACCGGCGAAAAGGGCCTGCCCCTGTTCGTAGGTATCGTCAATCAGCCTTAATGCAAAAAGGGCGCGTTGCAAAATGCCACACACCCTGTCATTCCGAGCAAAAATGCCGCCTTATGGCGGCATTTTGCGTGGGAATCCGTACACTCCAGCGTGGGGAAACGGATTGCCACGGCCTGTTTCGCAGGCCTCGCAATGACAGAGCGCATTTTGCAACGCGCTCATTCTGTTTTTTAGCCAACAGGATTCTCAAAAATGCCCATAAAGAAGGGCAGATGGCTCTGGGTATCCACCAGAAAATACAGGAAGGGACGCTCCAAAATCACCTGCTTGACCTCTTCCTCCACCGGGGCGGAGGAAGGAGCCGCGTATACGGTGGTGGCAGCTGCCGCCTTGGTGCCTTCGGGGTCAACCTTGATGTAGGTTTTGTGCAGCACATCACTGATATAGAGGGGTTGTCCGGCATACTGTCCCATGGCGGAAAAGTCTGCCATTTCAGAGAAAGCATCGGTCATGCCCATGGCAGCCAGCGGCTCGGTGAGGCCTGCGCTGTATTCCAACTCAAAGGCCGGCAAACCGGCGTCCACTTCCTCCCGCTGGGGAGCAGACAGCAATCCGTAGAGGTGCTCTGGTGTGAGCGTTGCCAGATACTCTGGGATGGAAACGCCTTCGTTGGGCATCAGCGCCGCAAAGGCACAGGTTTTTCCGGCGTAATTCTTCACAAAACCCACCGCCTGTTCGTCCTCCAGATACTGCCACTCGGTGGACAGCATCATATCCACCTTCACCGGGACACCCTCTTGGGGGCGAAAATACCAGTCACGCACCTGAGCTTCCCGATAGGGCGTTTGCCACTGGGCGTCAAAGGCCAAGGCGTTCACCAGACAGACCATAGCATCCTCGGGCATCTGCTGCAGAACGACGGGGATCATGCCTTTGGTGTGCTTGCTGACCCAGCCGTTGATGTCGTCCACTGTGGACTGGTCAAAGGGCGCTTTGCGGGTCTCGGCGGCGTACCACCGGGTGGCCGCCTGCAAAAAGCTGTCCTGAATCACCAATCCGTCGGTGTCCCGCAGCCAGATGCCGTTGGCAATGTGTATGGAACAGTCGTCACTATCGGGCAATCCGGCCTTCCAGCCCGAAAGGCTCTGGTTGAGCTGCTCCAGCGGCAGCCCCAGAACGGCTTCCATCTGGGCGAGGGTCTGTCCCTGTGCGCCGTTGGCTGTCATGCCCAGCGCATAAGCCACCGAAGCCGGGGAGACCAGCGGGTTGTCCTCCTCCGCCGGGAGATTTTGCAGCATGGACAGACCAAACTCCGTCAGCGCCAGCGCCTCTTCTTCAGTCATAGTGCGGGCGGGTACCGGAGGCGTTTTGGATTGGGAAGACGGTAGGGTGGCGGAATTGCTGCAGGCCGCCAAAAGCAGCAGGCAGACGCAAAGAAACAGGATCATCCAGCGTTTCATGGGGCACAACCTCCTGTTTTATTGTTCAATGAGCCAACCCAGTTCAGAAAGCGCATCGAGCACCGGCTGAGGGATGTCACCGGCAGCGCCCTTTTGCAGCCGCAGGGTCAGATACGCCCCGGTGCCGCCGGGATAGGTCTCCTGCACACCGTCGTGCAGCACCAGCAGTAAGTCGCCGGTGTGATAGTTGGAAAAAGGATGGGTGGACAGGGTATGGTTGGACAGCACCACGGGGGAATTGTCCATCAGCAGCATACAACTGCCGTTTTCCGCCTTGATGCAGCGGCCAGCCCGAAAGCTCAGACTGTTGCAGGCCATCACGCCAACCAACACCAACGCCAGGAACACTGCCGTGGCAAGACCGATCAAAAGACCCTTATGCTTCATTGTGCGGTCTCCTCTCCAAAGATCGCCGTGCCCAAGATCTCCAGTGCCTGTTGACCGTAGATCTCCCACCAAAGGCCGATGCCCTGATTGTGGGCAACATAATCGCCCTCAAAGGCAATGAAGCTCCAGCTGTCCAGATCGGAATAGGTTCCCATGGAGCCTTCCAGACCGCTGGCAAAGGCCACCGTCTGAGTGGTCAGTCCGGTGCCGCATACACCGAAAGGTGCGCCATAGTGTACCACCTCCAGTACGGCGGCGGGCTGCGCCTTGGGCCAGAGGGAGATGGAGAACTGTCCGGCTTCGGCGTCGTGGGCGTCGATCTCATAGTCCCAGTCGGCGGGCAGGGTCAGGGCGATGCCCGCCCCGTCATAATGATAGGAAGCCACCGTGGTGGGGGATTCAAGTTCCACGGGATTCACCGTTGCCGTCAGTGGGGCGGCGGGCAGAGGTTCGGCAATGCAGGGATCCACCGCGGTGCTCCCCTTCATGGAGCAGGCGGTGTTGATCAAAAGTGCCGCAAGGGCACATAACAGCAATATGGTCTTCATAAAGGCAGCCTCCCGAAAATGCTATTTATTTATATAGACTGAAAACCGCGGAAAAAGTTCCGCGGTTTTGCAAATTTTAAAATACTTGACATATATCGATGTTCGATATATACTTATAATAACGATATTCGATATAAAAGGAGGACTGCCCATGCCAAGAGAGAAATTTCAGACCCTCACCGAGCAGATGTTTTACATCCTGCTGTGCCTCCGGGAGGAATGCTGCGGCATGGATATTATGGAGCAGGTGAAGGCCATGACCGGCGGCCGGGTAGCTGTTGGCCCCGGTACGCTGTACCATTTGCTGGATCAGTTTTGCGAAAACGGAATGATCGAAGAGACCCGGGTAGAAGGCCGCCGCCGCAGTTATCTGTTGACCACCCGAGGGGAACAGGCACTGGCAGAGGAAAAACAGCGGCTGGAGAGCCAGCTGCGGGACTATCGCCGTGCCTTTGGAGAGGAGGATGCCCAATGAAGCACCGTTACGAGCTGCCCCTGTTTTCTTTTTACGACCATACCGGCGTGGTGCGCCATCTGGAGCAGATGGCTCGCCGGGGCTGGCGGCTGGATAAGCTGGGTGGGATCCTGTGGCGCTATCAGCCCATGGAGCCCCGTCGGCTGCAATATGCACTGGTGTATTTTCCGGAGGTCAGCGGCTTTGAACCCAATAAGCCCGAGGGCCACAGCCGGATGGAGGAACTGTGTGCCGGTACCGGCTGGACACTGGCAGCCACTGCGGGGAAATATCAGGTCTATTACAACGAAGATCCTGATGCCGTGCCTCTGGAGACCGATCCCGGTACGCAGGTGGCGGTGATCCACCGCACCATGAAGCGCAATTTCATCCCCAGTTATTTGATTTTGGCTGTTACAGCTGTGCTTCAGCTGGTCATGCAGATCACCGATTTGAATAAGGATTACGGCGTGTGGTATTCGGGAAAGGCCTATTATTTCAGTGGATTTGCCTGGATGATGCTGCCGGCCTGGAGTGTGCTGCTGGTGGTTTATTTGCTGGAGCTGGGACGGTATTTCCATTGGTATCGCAAAGCCAAAGCCCGGGCAGGGGAAGGCCTGTATACGCCTTCCCCCCATTCCCGGTGGGTGCAGCTTCTGGCAATCCTTCTTTTGTTCCTGCTGGTGCTTTCCTGGACGACGACGGGGCAGATGATCGGGTTCGTCTTTGCCATACTGGGAGCGGTTTTGCTGGCCGTGGTGTTGGCGGTGGGCGCTTCCAAATTGCTGAAGGCTGCCGGAGCATCGGCAAAAATCAACCGGCTGGTTACCATCGGTGTGGCCTGCGTTCTGTCGTTGGGATTTGTGATGGGAGTTGCCAATCTCACCACCCAAAGCAGAAACAGCCGGACGGAAATTGACCCGGTGCTGCCCCTGCGGCTGGAGGATCTGGGCTATGCAGCTGACCGGCATACCCTTCGGTCGGACATCCGGCAGTCTCCGCTGCTGCAGTGGACGGAGTATCACCAGTGGCCCGACCTCCATCAGGCCGGATCGGTTCACCCCCGACTGGATTATCTGGTAGTGGATGTAAAGTTTCAGCCATTGTGGGATTTATGCCTGCGGGATTATCTCAAAAAAGGTGCCCGGACGGTGGATGCAGCGCCCTGGGGTGCCCAGCAGGTCTGGCAGATGGAAACCGAGTTCCGGGCGGAGTATCTGCTTTGCTGGGATGATCGCATAGTTTATGTGGAGCTGGAAGAGGTGCCTGACGACGCACAAAAGGCCATCATCGGTGAAAAACTGAAACCGTAAACCTTATCTGCTGCCTACCGCATGAATCTGTCCGCAGGCAATTTTTGCTCCTGCGTTTCCGCTGGGCTGGGTGGTAAAATCATCGGGGGCTGCGTGCAGAATTACCGCCTTCCCCACAACTTCGTGGATGGAAAAGCGATCGGTGACAAACGCCGAAAAGGCATAGTCCCCATTGCCAAACACAGGCGGCAGATCACTGGCGTGATAGGGATGCCGGCAGTTTTTGGGGTTATAGTGTGTTCCTGCGTTTGCAAAGGGATCCTCCGAATTGCCGCTGCAGACCGAGCCGCTGTGAATATGAAATGC
>CAZVRM010000052.1:0-8792 GCA_964629605.1 uncultured Oscillospiraceae bacterium | reverse complement strand
GAACGGAAGACCGTCGTATAGCGAAACAGTGTAGATCTCCATGGTCGCCAAAACATCAAAAAACTTTCGCCACCCGCTTGACTTATCCTTGCTGAAATTGTTCCCACGCGGTCTTCCGAAGGGCTTCGTCGGTGACCACCTGCAGTGCCGTGCCGGTCATGGCACGGACAGCGGCGTGCAGCGCCGGATAGGCCTTTTCGTCGACCAGTGCCAGCGCCTCTTCGGTGTGTCCGTAAAAGCCGTTCACACCCACTTCCACAAAAATCGTGGGACAGACCTGGCTTACATTGCCCACATCGGTAGAGCCTACCGAGCGGGTGTCCGATTCCTCCTTGGAAATGGAGCAGTAGCCCTCCTGCCGCAGCCAGCCATCCATGACGGCCTGCAACGCAGGGATCTGCCGGGTATCATCCATGGGCTGCTCGGGCCAGCGCACCTCCAGCCGTGCGCCGGTCATCAGCGCCGCGCCCTTTGCCACGTCCAGCAGCCGCTCCACCACCTGATCCAGATACTGACGGTGGGCCGCCCGGGCGTAATACAGGCAGGATGCCCGCTCGGGAATACTGTTGGCGGCAAGACCGCCCTCCTTGATAACACCGTGAAGCCGCACATCAGGCCGCAGCTGCTGCCGCAGCGCCGCCACACCGGCATAATACAGCTGAATGGCGTCCAGGGCATTGATGCCCTCCCAGGGTGCTGCCGAAGCGTGAGCCGCCTTACCGTAGTAGCGGATCTCCATGGCAGTCAGTGCTAACGAACGGTGATACAGGTTGGTCTCCTCGCTGAGATGAGCCTGCATGGCGCAGTCCACCCCTTCAAACGCACCATCCCGTGCCAGCAGCGACTTGGAGCCGAAGGTCTCCTCGGCAGGACATCCGGCAAGCAAAATCCGAACGGGGATGCTGTGCTTTTCACAAAGCATCTTCAGTGCCACCGCAGCGCCTGCGGTAGTGGCCGCGATCCAGTTGTGACCGCAGGCATGGCCTGCCTGATCGCCGTTTTCACCATAGCCGGGCAGCGCATCGTACTCCGCCAAAAAGGCTACGCAGGGGCCTTCCGCACCCCAGCGGGCGGCAAAGCCGGTGTCCAACCCGTGCCAGGGACGCTCCACGGCAAAGCCTTTTTCCATCATATACCGGGTCAATCGATCAGCTGCCAGCTGCTCCTCCATACCCAACTCCGGGTTTTCATACAGATAATGGGCGATCTGCTCCAGCTCGGGAGCCAGTTCCGCCTCGATTCGGGTAATTTCCTCCCGATCATTCATAAAAACACCGCCTTTCGCAGGATTCTTTTTTTATTTTAACATAGTTTGGGCAAATACGGAACATTTTTCAAAAAATATGGTCTATATCGTTGACAATAGCGTTTCGCTATGCTATAAGTGTATTAACACAGTTAGTACAGTTAATACACTTTTTCAGAATAGGAGGATGCCTATGATCCATCTCAACAGCCGGGATCCCCGGCCAATCTATGAGCAGATCATGGACAATCTGCGCCGTTTGATCATCAGCGGCGGCGTAGCTCCCGGCGAGCGCCTGCCTTCGGTGCGGGAACTGGCAGCACAACTGGCCATCAATCCCAACACCATCCAGCGAGCCTATCGGGAGCTGGAAAACGAGGGCTATCTGGTGACGCTGCCCGGCAAGGGTACCTTTGCCGCCGAAGATCAGTCGGTGGAAGGCAAGCGCATCGACGCACTCTGGCAGCAGCTGGAGCGTGCCGCCGATGAGCTGCGGTTCGCCGGGGTGTCCACCGATCAGCTGATCGCTCATCTGCAGAAAGGAGCAGACCATGATTGATATTCAAAACATCAGCAAGGGCTACGAGGTCGCACAGGCTCTGGACAGCCTGAGCCTGCACGTGCCCCGGGGCGCGGTCTATGGCCTGGTCGGCCCCAACGGCGCAGGTAAATCCACTCTTTTGCGCTGTCTCTCGGGCGTTTCCCAGCCGGACAGCGGCATCATTCTGGTGGACGGCCAGCCGGTCTATGAAAACCCCGGACTGAAAGCCCGCATCGCCTACATTCCCGACGACCTGTATTACTTCACCTCTGCCAGCTTGATGGACATGAAACGGTTTTATCAGGGCTTCTTCCCCACCTTTGATGAGGAATTATTCAAAAAATTGGCCGATATTTTCCCCATCGACCCGAAAAGGTCTATTCGCCACCTGTCCAAAGGTATGCAGAAGCAGGCGGCCTTTTGGCTGAATCTGGCGCTGCAGCCCGACCTGTTTTTGCTGGACGAGCCGGTGGACGGTCTTGACCCGGTAATGCGCCGTCAGCTGTGGAGCCTCATCATGGGCGAGGTGGAGCGCCGTCAGGTAACGGTGGTCATCTCCTCCCACAACCTGCGGGAGCTGGAGGATGTTTGCGACCATGTGGGCGTCATCGACCACGGCAAGATGCTGCTGGAGCGGGCACTGTCCCAGCTGCAGGAGGACTTCGTCAAGGTACAGATCGTCTTCCCGCCCGAAAGCGCCCCTATCCTGCCTCAGGTGACGCCGCTGCACCACAGCAGTACCGGACGAGTCCACACCTTTATCCTGAAATGCGGCGCACAGGCCGCCGAGCAGGCTGCCCGTGCCTGTCAGCCGGTATTTTACGATATTCTGCCGCTGACGCTGGAAGAAATTTTCATCTATGAGTTGGGAGGTGCCGATTATGCGGTCAAAGAACTTGTCCTTTAAGCTTAGCTGGCCTCTGATCCGAAAGGATCTTACCCGGTTCTGGCCGGTCTGGGGCAGTTATCTGGCCATCTGGCTGATGATCCTGCCCATCCCCATGCTCACCTCCTACAGCGGCACCGAAGCTTATCCCGATCTGGTCAATTCCATCCACCGCTTGCTGACCCGCACCGGTGGTGAGGCATCATTGGTTATGACGGCGCTTTATGGCGGTCTGTCAGCCTTCGCCGTGTGGAGCTACCTTTACCAGAGCCGCAGCGCCAGCCTGTTCCACGCCCTGCCGGTCACCCGGGAGACCCTGTTCTGCTCCCATTTCACCGCCGGTCTGAGCTTTCTGGTGATCCCCAATGTGCTGATTGCCCTGCTCACCTACCTCTGCCAAATGTCGCTGGGCTATTTTGACCCCACCCAGATTCTGTGCTGGCTGGCAGTGACCTGTCTGGAAAGCCTGCTGTTCTATGCACTGGGTACGCTGGCTGCCATGTGCACCGGTAGTCTGCCCACCATGCCGGTGCTGTACGGCCTGATCAATTTTGCCGTGGTGGTGTACGAAAGCCTGTTGACCGAGTTCTCCACCCAGCTTTACTGGGGCGTCAGCTCTCAGTCCCTGAAGCTGACCTTCCTTTCCCCCTTCATTCATTTAGCACAGACCTCCTGCTATGTGAACGAAAACATATCGGTGCCAGGCAGTACTTACCCCACCTGGCAAACCATAAGTTTCTATGACCCGGAGTTTCTTGTATTGCTGTGCCTGTACGCGTTAGCCGCTGTGGTACTGGCGGTCTGTTCTCTGCTGCTGTACCGCCGCCGTGCCACCGAAAGCGCCGGTGACGTGATTGCCTTCGGTTTCCTCAAGCCCATCGCAAAATACTGCTTTGCATTTGGCTGTGCACTGGTACTGGGCTGGATTTTCGAGGAAGTCCTCTTCCCCTCTGCCACCGACGTGGCCACCCGCATTTTGTGCTGTTGTCTGGGCGGTGCCATCGGCTATATCACCGCCGTCATGCTGCTGAAAAAATCCTTCCGGGTGTTCCAGCTTAAAAAGATGACCGGTCTGCTGGTGCTGTGGGTGGTCATCGTTGGTCTGTTCCTTGCCTTTGACGCCGACCTGTTCGGCGTGGAATCCAAGGTGCCCCGTCTGGGCGAGGTCACCGAAGCCACCATCTATTCCGACTACGACCTGCAGCTGACCCAGCCTCAGGACATCGACAAGGTGCTGGAGCTCCACCGCACAATTCTGGAGAACAAGGACGAGCTGGACACATACCCATCTGCTTACAACAGTGTTCCTTATGACTGGGACTCCTGCTATGTCCGCATCAATTACTATTACGAGGACGGTACCACTCTCCGCCGCAGCTACAATCTGCCTTGCGGTGAAAAGGATCTTGCCGATCCCGACTCCCCTGCCAGTAAGCTGTCTGCCATCATGTCCGAGCCCCAGCGGCTGGTGGAAAGCTATCTGCCCCCCGAGGATGCCGTCATCGAAAGCATCCAGCTCCATCTCTACGATGATTATATTCGTCAGATCGCCGGCGAACCGTTCAACTCCAAATACACCAACAACGCCTATCTGGATTCCGCCCACTTTGACCTGCTGCTGAACGCGATGGAAGAGGACATCCGTGCCGGTCGTCTGTGTGCCTGGAACGAGCGTAACATCACACAGACCTATGATACGGTTTTTACCGTGGAGATCAGCTACGACCATCCTGTAAATAACACGAACGCCCAAACGGTGACCGTTCTGGAAAATGCCGAGATTTATCACACCGTGGCAGTGGATTACGAAACAAAAATGGCCTCTGAATGGAAGCACATCGAGGTCTGCAGCTTCGACGATCCCAAGAGCACCATGAACCTGCTGGTGCAGCTGGGCTATCTGACCGCCGTTCCCAGTGTTCTCGACACGGAGGTACCCAATGGCTAAGAAAAAACTGCTGTGGCTGCTGCTGCCTGCGGCGGCGCTGGTGATCGGTCTGATTTTGTTCTTGCAGCCCCGTGATGCGGGGGATGACTTTATCATCCCCGACCACATCATCATCTGTCTGGATGCCGGACACGGCGGCGACGACCCCGGCGCGTTCAACGGTGACCGGCAGGAAAAGGATGACAATCTGAACATGGCGCTGGCTGTCCGGGATGCGTTGGCGGCCGGCGGCTATGAAAATCTGGAGGTCATCCTTACCCGGGCAGATGACACTGCGCTGACCCTGGAAGAGCGTGTAGAATTTGCCAACGACAACGATGCCACCCTGTTCGTATCCTTCCACCGCAACAGCGGCGGCGGACAGGGCGTGGAAACCTGGGTTTCGGCAGCCGGCCTGCGCCCCGAAATGGCGCTGGCCAACTATATTCACAAGAATCTGGTAGATGTAGGCGTTGCCAAAGACCGGGGCGTGAAAAAAGGTACTGCCGCCAACCCCAAAGCCAGTTATTATGTGGTGGGCAACACCCTGATGCCCGCCTGTCTGGTGGAGTTGGGCTTCATCGATGATGACGCCGCCGACAACACCCTGCTGGATGAGCACTTCGATGACTATGCCCAAGCCATCGCCGAGGGTATTCTCAAAATGGTGAAGCTGAAATGAACATCGTTTCCCATTATCTGAACTCCATGGGCGGCTTTATGCTGCTGGCACTGCCCCTGTGGATTCTGTTCCGTACCCTGTGGCTGATGCACAAAAAACAAAGCCCCCGGTGGGGTCGGGAGCTGCTGCTGGCGCTGCTGGTGCTCTATCTTATTGGACTGGCCTCCCAGACCCTGCTGCAGGGCTACGCTCGTCCCGACTTTTCCGATCTGCAGGCGTTGGTCGCCCGCGCTACGCAGCGGTGGGAGACCGGCTGGGGCATCAATCTGACCCCCGGCTACACCATTCGCTCCATGCTGGAACGGGGCAGCCACGGGCAAAAGATCATCAATCTGGCAGGAAACGTCATCATTTTCGCGCCGTTGGGCTTTCTTCCGCCCCTGCTTTGGCGGCGGTGGCAGCATCTTTGGGCGGCATTGCTGCTGAGTGCCGGAACCTCCTGCCTCATCGAGTTTCTGCAATTATTCCTTGGCCGCAGCGTGGATGTGGATGACGTGATTCTCAACACACTGGGCGGCCTGCTGGGCTACATTCTCTTCTGTTTTTTACCAAAAAAGCTTAAGAAATAACAAAAAAAAGACCGCCGAGGCGGTCTTTTTTCATCTTTTAAGCGGCAGCTTCCGGGGGAAATTTCTTTTTTACGCCCCGGAACACCAGGAAGAAGCACAGCATATGTACGGCAAATGTCACGCCCCAGGAGATGGGATAGGATACATACAGGCTTTCCAGCGTACCCACCTGACGGAAGATCGTAAAGATCCAGACAATACGCACACCGCAGGCACCCAGCAAGCTGACGGTGGTGGGCACCCAAGACCAACCCAGACCGCGCATACCGCCGCAGCCGATCTCCATTAGACCGCAGAGGAAATAAGGCACAGCCAAGAAGCTCATTCGGGTCAGGCCAACGGTGATCATCTCATCCCGCAGACCCTCGCTGTCCGAGCAGTAGATGGACAGCAGCTGCTCACCGAACAGATACATGGTATTGCCCAGCGTCAAACCCACAATGGCCACCACCAGAATACAGATACCCATGACCTTGAGAATCCGCTTGGGCTTCTGCGCGCCAAGATTCTGACTGACGAAGGTGATACAGGCCTGATACACAGCGTTCATGGCGGTGTAGGCAAAGCCCTCGATATTGGCCGCTGCCGAGTTGCCGGCCACCACCACCGAGCCAAAGGAGTTCACCGAGGACTGGATGATGACATTGGACAGGGAGAACAAACTTCCCTGAATACCGGCAGGCAAACCCACCTTGATCATGCTGATCAGTTTGTCCTTATAAATACGGATCTCCTTGGTGTTCAGATGGCAGCAGTCCTCACGCAGAGTCAGCGCACGGATGACCAGAATAGCAGAGATCACCTGAGATGCCACCGTGGCGATGGCCACACCGGCCACGCCCATGTGGAAGAAAATAACGGTGATCAGATTGAGCACCACGTTGACCACGCCCGACAGCGACAGGATGTACAGGGGGCGTTTGGTATCGCCCACGGCACGCAGCACCGCCGCACCAAAGTTATAGGCGATGTTAAAGGGCATACCACAGAAATAGATCCGCAGGTACAGAGAGGCCAGCGGCAGCACGTCCTCGGGGGAGCCCATCAGCCGCAGCAGGGGCGTGGAGAAGATCAGTCCCACAATACCGGCCAGAATACCAATGATGACGCTGGAGGCCACCGCGCAGTGAACGGTTTCGGATACCGAATCCTGGTCACCTGCGCCGTAATATCGCGCCACCAGCACGTTACAGCCCACAGAAACGCCCATAAACAGGTTGATCAGCAGGTTGACCAGTGCACCGGTAGAGCCCACGGCAGCCAGCGCCGCAGAACCGGCAAACCGTCCCACCACGATCACGTCGGCAGCGTTATATAGCAGCTGCAGCATACCGGACAGCATCAGCGGTACCGAAAACCGGATGATCTTACCCAGCAGCGGGCCTTCCGTCATATTCAAGTTCACAGTCTTTGCCATAAAAACATTCCCTCTTTCTCTAAAAAAGGCGGCAAAAGGCTTCCCGCCGGATACCGTCGGGAAGCCTTGTATGTATTAGTCCTTTTCTTCATCGTCAGGCTGGGGCAGCTTGGTGACCACGGCCCACTCCACGCGATGCTCGGCGATCTCCTCCACCTGAATATCCATACCCAGCGCGGTGACCCGGGGCTTGGTGCCATCCTCGGGGATAACAGCCAGCTGACCGAACACCAGACCACCCAGAGTTTCGTATTCGTCCTCATCCTCTTCGGGAAGATCCAACTCCAGCGCTTCGGCAATGTCCTCCAAAGCGGCAGCACCGGCGATGCGCCAGCGGTTGTCGCCCAGCGCAGTGATTTCCTGTTCTTCCACTTCGTCAAACTCATCGTAGATCTCGCCAACCAGCTCTTCCAGCAGGTCTTCCAGCGTCAGCAGGCCGGAGGTACCGCCGTACTCATCCACAACGATGGCCATATGCACCTTCTGCTTCTGCATATCCCGCAGCAGCACGTCGGCTTTCACCGACTCGGGCACAAAGAACACCGGCCGCAGCAGCTCCTGCAGGGGCTTGGGCTGGGGCAGACGGGCATTGAGCAGGTATTCGCGGGTGTTCAGGATGCCCACGATGTCATCCACATCTTCACCGCACACCGGGAAACGGGACAGGCCGCTCTCCCGGATGGTGTTGACGATCTCTTCATCAGAATCGTCCAGCCAGATGGTCTCCACGTCGGTACGGTGAACCATAATGTCCTCCGCCGTGGTGTCGTCGAACTCAAAAATGTTTTCGATCAGTTCCTTTTCTTCCTGACCGATGGCGCCGGACTCCTCGCCCTCACCCACCATCAGCAGGATCTCGCCCTCACTGACTTCCTCGATCTGTGCCTTGGGATTGACGCCACAGATCCGCAGCGCCAGATTGGCAATGCGCAGCATCAGCCAGGACACCGGCCGCAGCAGCTTTTCCAGCACACAGGCCAGGCCAAACACCTTGCGCACGATCTGATCGGCACGATGCCAGGCATAGCGTTCGGTGGCCAGATCCAGAAGTGCCACAGCCAGCAGCAGAAGAATGACCCATATCACACCGCCCACGAACTCCTGCACCGCATAGCCGGCAGGGATCAGCGACTCGATCTTTGCGATCAAACCTGCAGTCAGGGGGTTCATCACCGCGAAAAAGCCAAAGCCAACAGCGCCCACCCGCAGGGTCGCGCAGAAGTCATCAGGCTCCTGCACCACGGGCAGCATCTTTGCGGCTTTTTTGTCGCCTTCTTCGGCGGCCGCCATCAGTTTGCTTTCACTGCATTCCCGGATGGCGTAGGAAGCCAGAGCGCAGAACACGCCCAGAAACAAAAACACGATCTCCAACAAAAGCCATCGTCCAACAGGGTCTGACAAGACAATTCCTCCAGTAACAATTTTATTCTCTGCTTTTCGCAGATAAATTTATTATAGCAGGTTCGTTATACAAATGCAACCGGAGACGGGCAGCCCCTTTCAGCGGAAATTTACGATTCGTTC
>CAZVRM010000051.1:0-8960 GCA_964629605.1 uncultured Oscillospiraceae bacterium | reverse complement strand
CCGATGAGGCTCACCCCACCCAGATCCTGGCCGACTTCCTGACCGTTAAGGAGCGCTTCGGCACCCTTAAGGGCATCAAGTATGTCTATTACGGCGACGCTCGCTACAACATGGGCAACTCTCTGATGGTGGGTTGCGCCAAGATGGGTATGCACTTTGTGGTGTGCTCTCCCAAGGAGTACTTCCCCGACCAGTGGCTCATCGACAAGTGCCAGGAGATCGCCAAGGAGACCGGTGCCATTCTGGAGTTCACCGAGGATCCTGAAGAGGCTGCCAAGGGCGCCCACGTTCTGTATACCGATGTTTGGGTTTCCATGGGCGAGGCCGATTATATCTGGGCGAAGCGCATCCGCGACCTGCTGCCCTACCGCATCACCCAGAAGCTGATGGACATCGCCGGTCCCGACGCCGTCTTTATGCACTGCCTGCCTGCATACCACGACAAAAAGACCGTGGTGGGCAAGGAGGTCTGTGAAAAGTTCGAGCTGGATTGTCTGGAAGTTACCGACGAGGTCTTTGAAGGCCCTCAGTCCATCGTCTTCCAGCAGGCTGAAAACCGTATGCACACCATCAAGGCGGTCATGGCTGCCACTCTGTAACCAAATAACCAAAAGGACGGCAGCTGCCGTCCTTTTTTCTTGCCTTTTGTCCCATTGTTTCCTATAATAAAGGAAGAATTGAGGTGCTTTTATGAGAAAATGGCTTAGCCTTTTGCTGGCAGCTTTGATGCTGTTCAGTTTGACCGCCTGTACCCAAGAGGAAGTGGATACCACGCTGGAAATTCTGGATGCGGTGGTCTCAGCTTTACCTGAGGAAACCGAGGACCCGGCACCGCAGCCCGAAGAGACATTGCCCGACAGTCAGGCGCCTCCGGCAGTGGAGGATGAGCCCACCGTCTGCCCTATTTCCCTGCCCGAGGACGGTCAGTATGACGACAAGGATAATGTGGCACTGTATATCCACCTGTACGGTAAGCTGCCCTCCAATTACGTGACCAAAAAGGATGCCGAAGCCCTCTATGGCTGGCAGGGCGGCGCGCTGGATGCCATCGCACCCGGCAAGGCCATCGGCGGCAATTATTACGGCAACTACGAAGGCCTTTTGCCCGATGCCGACGGCCGGGAGTGGACGGAATGTGACATCGGCACCATTGGCCAGACCAAGCGGGGCGCAGAGCGCATCGTCTTTTCCAACGACGGACTGATCTATTATACGCCGGATCATTATGAAAGCTTTGAACTGCTGTATGGGGAGGAATAATATGCGAAAACTGACGCTGGATTGCAGCCAGATCAGCACCAAAATCGGGCTGCATCTGCAGCTCACAGAGCTGCTGGATCTGCCGGAATATTACGGAAATAATCTGGATGCCCTTGCCGACTGCCTGTCGGAGATCCATCAGGACACCTGTCTGGTACTGGAACAGCCCGAAGCGCTCATCGAAGCGCTGGGCGATTATGCGGAACGTTTTTTCCGCCTGTTGGAGCATTGCGCATCGGAAAACCCTTTTTTTCATGTGGAAATGACCATGGAAAAGGCTGAATCCACCGCTGCTGCTGCCCCTAAAATGAAGCTGGCCGAGGCTCTGCAGGAGCGCGCCGATCTGAACCGCTCCATCCAGCAGCTGGAGAGCCGTCTGGCTGCCAATGCGGTCATGCAGGAGGGCGAAGATCCGGCAGAAGATCCCAAGGAGCTGCTGGAGCAGCTCAACCGCTCCATCGATCGTCTGGAAGAGCTGACAGCCGCCATCAACCTACGCAACAGCACCACCGTGCACGAGGGTGAGACGCTGACCCGGATGATCGCCCGCCGGGACGCCTTGACCCTGCGGCTGCGGATTTTGCGGCAGTTTGCCAGCCAGGCCAGCACGACGGCTCACCGAGCTCGCGGCTCTGAGATCCGTATCATCAGCACGGTCAATGTAAAGGCGCTGCAAAAGGAACTGGACAATATGTCCCGGGAACTGCGGTTGCTGGATAACACCATCCAGTCTATCAACTGGAGCACTGAACTGTAAAAACAAGCTGTTAGTCTTCGGAGCGAATGCATCTCTGCGGCTGAGAAAGAGTCCGCGCTGTATGGCACGCCCCAGGGCGGGCGCGGGTTCGAATCCCGATCTATCGTTACGCCCCCACCGTGCACATCTGCATCTTTTTTGCGCATTGTTCGTCCCGCGCATTGGCCGAAGACGAGGGTGGGTCAGGGGAATGATCATAAATTACGCCGGAAGTCATCGTCGACTTCCGGCGTTTTGCTGTTTATTGGGGCAGCTTGAGAGGAATAACATCGTTCAAAGGCATAAAGCTGCCAGTGTCCAGAAAAAACAAACTACCTGCGGCTGGTTTTCCCCGGTATGAAACCGGCAGGCTCTGAACGGACGTCCCATCGGCACAGGCCTGCAGTTCCACACCCAACAATCTGCCCTGCCCATCATAAAGTGCTGTTGCAAGGCTTACCCCGGCGGTGGCATTGCGTATTTGAACGCGGATCGTCAAGCCATCGGTGCCTTGTACCTCTACTGTGATGCCGGTGATTTCCGGTTTGGTTCCCTCAAAGGCCGCCGACACCTGCACATCCGTCCACGGCATGATGAAGGTCCAGGTAAGCGGTTTATCCGAAGGTGTCAAAAGCATCGTTTCCAGCACTTCCGTGCAGACGCTGAGCGAGCCTTCCGTCAGTCGATAGTTGTCATCGGGCATCACGGTGACGGTGATAGTGCTGCCCGGTCGTGCGTTCTCCTGTGATACCAGGATTTTGCCGCCCACAGGCAAGGACTCGGGCAAGGAAATCGCAAAGCGATGCTCCTTGAAAGTCGGATAGACCCATACTTTTTCAGTCCCCGGTACGCAGAAGCAATAGCTGTCAGGCGTACTCCCCGGATGTTCCAGAAGATTTTCTCTCTGCTCCACGCCTGCCAAATCATAGACAAGCCAAAGTTCCTCCAGCGTACAGCCCTCATACGGCTTTGCTGTTACGGTAACCATATCCCCTTCCCAGGCAAATGCTGGCGCATCTACTGTGCCGACTGCCCCATTATCAGATACACCGATCTCAGCATGGACTTTGGCGCGGAAGGTCACCTCTATGGTGACAGGCGCTTCAGGCATAGTGAACTGCCAGGCATTCGGCTCTCTCCCCACTTGCAGCGGCACTTCCAGTCCGGTTTTGGTTTCAATGACCCGCATTTCACGCAGGAGAAACCCCTCTTTCGGCTGTGCAAGCAGTGTTACCAAGTCGCCTAATGCAGCGCGTTCCAGCGCGCAGTGAACCCCACCGCCACTTTTATCGCTTTCAGCACTATGCTGCAGGATAACAGGAAAAGTCTCCACCTGCCTCGGTTGGAAACGAACTGTTACCTCTGTATTTTCTGCCAGCAAAAAGGATCTGCCTGTGATTTGCTTGCCATTCACAAGAATCCCGTCCACAACATACCCAGCATCGGGTACTGCGTGCACATAGATTTCAGTAAACCCTAACCAGTCCTGTTGATTCACCGGTGTTCCGTTGTCGCTGAACAACTGCACCGTACCGTGCACAGCTTCGACCAGTTCGATCTCAAAAACGGGAATCATTTGGAAATCCTGCATACAGCGCACATCCACCCAATAACCGCTGGGATCGACACCCACAACCCGATCACCGCGCCAGGAAACCGCCCGATAGCGTTGTGCCGAGAATAGCGTTGCCCCTTTGTCGGCAATGGTATACTCTTGCTTGTAAGATACATTTTCTGTAAAAGCTGGTTGGTTGTTTTGATCCTGCTGTCCAAACAGTTGAAGACGAAGGTCTTCGGATTCCCCATTTGTCAAAACAAGATGGTCATTTACCACGATTTCCTTCACCGACAAGCCTCCTGCTTGCACATAGAAGCGACTGCTTTCTACCGCTGTCTCCTTTACTGCTATCGCTTGTAGTACCGTTTCGTCGACCAACCACCATTGACCACCGTTTTCCCAGCGATACAACAAAACCGAATAGGACGCATCCGACGCAATGGCGAACGGCTTTTCATTCTCATCAACGAAGGCGATGTCAAACCATCCCTGTTCATCACAAGTCACAAGACATTCCGCCAATTCCTTACCGGACTGCTCCAATACCGCTTTATATTGTTTTTCCGGCGCAAAACCGGTGGTTTTCAGCAATATATTTGCAAAATAAGCGCTGTCAAAGCCGGAAATGCTCCCGTAAATTGTACCAGCTTCAGTGCGAACAGCTTCTAACGAGCAGGAACTTTCACCATGGTAGAAATGGCTCGTTACGATCTTTGCTGTATAGATCTGTCCTCCATTCAGTGCTGTCTCTAAAAAGAAGGGATAGGTCAAATAAATGCCGCCGGACACGCGATCATGTTCCAGCACATAGCAGTCCGCACTTTTGCCCTGTAAATCTTCGCCTTGATAAAGCTCCAGTGTAAAATCTGCCGGTGCGCCGTTGACCAGAAACAAGGTCACTTCTGCATATTCTTCTTTGTCGCCGGGTACGGCTGTCCAGCCCACCACCTGCGCTACCGGTTCATCGTCACACTGAACCACACCCTCAAAACGATACTGTTCTTCACCTTTGACATTTATAAATACCAGGTCATAACTGCCTGGCTCTGGCAATTTTGAGAACGTGATCTCCGCACTCAAGCTCTGCAAAAGAACTTCATAAGGATTTTCCTTAAAAATTTCGTCAAAACGGGAGTCCGGCATGGTTAGATTATCAATTGTTGCAGGCTCATGCGATGTTCCGTATAACATTCCATCCCGATCCACAATCTGTCCATAGAGCGCATCGTCGGTTTCCGTATGCAACGGCAGGCAGGCCGTTACCATTGCTGATCGAGAGGCAACAGACACATTTATCGCAGGCGTACAGGCGATGGCATCTTGCAGATCAAAGGCCAGCTGATCCGAGAGTTCCAAACGAACAGCACTTTGATAAACCACTCGACCACCCTGTTGATCGAGGATAAAGATTTCCAGCGTCTCCATTCGTGCAGGGCCTTCCATATTGACCCAAGCAGCCGCTATTTCTTCTTCGCTCACCAGAGTAGTCGATACGATAGTTTGCTTTCCCAATTTCACCTCAAGCCAGAAATCTTGTGCAAGATGATAAAATTCCATATAAACAGAAAAGAATCCCTGCTCATTTCTGGGCAGTATCTGTGGGCAGACCATGTTCGCTGTTTCATAGGCATCGTCCATAGGACTAAGCAGCTTTTCAACCACATCCACAGTCTCTGCGTGTACCGGCAGAACACATAGACATAGTGTCAGCAGAATGACCCCGATCCATTTTAAACGCTTCAAGTAAAACAACCCCTTAATGAAAGTGCCGCCCACAAGCGTTTGCTTGTGGGCGGCAACCATTTCATTTGAGAAATTACTGATAAATCTGGCAGAAACGAGCCAGAATGGTAGCGGCCTGAGCGCGGTTAGCATAACCTGCGGGCTGCAGAGCGCCGTCAATGCCGTTGATCAGACCAGCGCCGCAAGCCCACTGCATAGCAGGAATTGCGTACTCGCTGACGACCATAGCATCGGTGTAGCTCAGGATGTTGGTATCCTCGCCAACGCTCACATCGTAGCCCTTGTAGTTCTTAGCATAGCGCCACAGGATGGTAGCGAACTGCTCGCGAGTAATGTCGGCATCAGCGCCGAACTCGGTAGCGGTCAGACCAGTGACGATACCCTTCTCAGCAGCCCATGTGACAGCCTTGGTGTACCAGGTGTTGGCGGGAACGTCGACGAACTGGCAGTCACCCAGAGGAGCGGGTTCGCCTTCCAGACGCCACAGGATGGTGACGAGCATGGCGCGAGAAGTGTTGGCATAGGGAGCAAAGGCTTCGTCAGAAGTGCCGTTCATCAGACCGTTTTCGTAGGTGTACTTGACGGTATCATAGAACCAGTCAGCAGTGGTGACGTCGGCAAAGTTCATGGTCAGTTCGACCTCGCCGGTCTCCTCTTCCTTGTCCTTGGAGGGGCCAACGGGAGTAATGACAGCAGAGGGCAGCTTGGCGATAGGATCAGTCTTAGTAGCACCGCAGCCTTCGACGGTACAAGTATAGGTCATGACGCCTTCGGCTTCCTTGGTGGGCTCGGTAGTCACAACACCAGCGTCCCAAACGTGAGCCCAAGCAACAACGGTGTTTTCCACAACAGTAGTGCCCAGTTCATCGGTGTAGTTCTTGGTACAAGTGGAGCAAGCCCAGTATTCAACGCTACCATTGGTCTCTGCCTTACAGTCAGCAGGAACAGCTTCATAATGAGTCATGCTATGAGCCAACTTGTCACCATAAGACTGCGTGCAACGTGTGCAGATAGCCTGTGCGGTACAAGTGGCAGTACCACCGGTATGGCCCAGAGGCGCACCAACGGTGAAAGTTTCACCATTCACGCCAACCTCGCCGCAGGAGCAGCTCTTCCAGTATTTTGCTGCCTCAGTGCAGTTTGCCGGAGAAGCCAAAGCCTCGTCCTTAACAACTTCGCCAGTATAGATATGCTGACCAACCTCACCATAGGTAAAGGTCTCAGTTTCAGATTTTTCACCGCACCACTCACAGGACTTCTTATAAGTAGCAGGCTTACCGCAAGCAGCAGCTTCTACAACATACTGATTGTCAACCTTTTCGATATACTTATGGTCGACAGTGGTACCAAAGGACTGTCCGCACTCGGTGCAGGTAGCAAAATCCTCACAAGTAGCACCAGTACCGCTACAGGCCTCAGTGTCTTCCGTGTAAGTACAGCCATTCACGGTGCACTTATGATAATGCTTATCGTTTTCATCATCGACAGTCCACTTGGTGCTCATCTTATGATCGCCCTTAGTAACACCAACATAGGTATCAGTCTCACCGCCCTTGGTGTCACAGTATTCACAGTCATAAATATAAGTATTGCCATTCTGACAATCGCCAGCGATTTTCAGATGATCTGCATCTTCAATCATCTGAGTGAAAGAGTGTGCGCCAGCGGTAGTGGAAGTATACCACTTATCCTCAGCAGCGCCATCATTCTTAGCGTTGGCAGTGCAACGAGAGCAGTCATACCAGTAGGTGTCATATTCCGTACATTTGCTGGCCTCGCTCTTCAGATGAGCAGTATCCTCAATCTTTTCAGTGTAAGCATGACCGAGAGGATCACCGGAAATAAAGTTGTCACTCTCGCCACCCTTTTCACCGCACACGCAACTCTTGTAATAAACGGAAGCGTTCTCGCAGTCAGCCTTAGTCTTCAGATACTTCTCGGCAACAACTGTCTGGTCATACACATGCTCATGAGGAGCAATGACTTTAATCTCGTCAACTTCAGTAGTACCGCCCTGCTCAACAGTGCCGACACCATAGCAAATGAAGCCATCCACGCCCAAAGTATAAGTTGCAGCTTTGGAAATGTCGATGGTAGCCATAATGGTCATTACCGTACCAGCTACATCCAAAGTCCGGCCTTCAACACCACCAGAAGCGCCGAACTTACCTGCCGCCGAATTGTATTCAAAAGGCTCGAAATAACCAATGGGGTTTCCGTCATCATCTTCGTCTTTTTTCATTGCATTAACAGCAAGCCAATAGCCCTCGCCGCCTTCATTGGAATTGCTTTTACCGAGTTTCTTATCAGAAAGAGTCATCCCCTCAGGTGCATTAAGCGTAAATGAAAATGCAGCCACCTTGTTACCATTAGGATCCAGTGTAATGGTATAAACTACATTGGCAGTACCTTCGCCCTTGTCGATTTCGGTAGTCTTAGATGTAACTTTCAAAATAGGTTTCGACGCTGCATTGACCGGTACAATAAAGCTGAAAATCATTGCGGCGGCCAAAAGCAGACTCAGAAAAGATTTCTTTCTCATGCTATTGCTCCTTTGTCATTGGATAAAAATACTTTTTATTCTACAGTAAAGGGGTTGATTCCTTGCAAGTGCTCAAATAAACACTGATGATCACCAATATCAACTTTACCGTCCTGATTGGTGTCAGCAATAATCAACTGAGCATCGTTTGTGATAATCGTAATTCCTTGCAGATGCTCAAACAAACACTGGTGATCGCCAATATCGACTTTTTTATCCATATTGACATCGCCTCGCAGATAATCCGGCTCAACCTGATTGGCGGTGATCACGCCCAGCAGAGTGATTTTGTCCAGACCGGCACCGGCCAGACAAACCATACTCTGATCCTCGATACCGCTGGGATAGATCACATTGTCACCTTCAGCAGTAAAGGAGACATCACCATCATCGCTGGTCGTCTGGTTGACATACAGGATGTCCTCAGCCTTGGGAGCAAATACGCCGGTTTCCTCATCGTAGGCGGTGTCTTTGCCCAGAACCAGCACCAGAAACATACCGTCCTGAGCGCCGGTATAGGTCATGTTAAAGTTAACGGCACCTTCATTGATCATGAAAGTGACATTATCCACGCCTTTAGCCATGTCAATCTGACTGATAGTAGGCTCCTCAGCCGCAAAAGCGCTCACGCACATCAGTGCGCTCAGAATCAAAGCAAGGATCAGAACCTTTTTCACGTTCTTCACATTTTTCCTCCTCTCATTTTTCATGACTTCCATCTTTTAAAAGCGTTGCTGCACAGCACTGCTTTTGTCTGTTCGGAGCGTTCTTTGTATTGGTATCAAAGATACCAATACAAAAGGGGTACCCCTTTTGCCCTTTTTCTGTTTATTGGGCGGCAGTTTCTACATAATCCAGAAAGCGGACAAGCATGACCGCGATCTGACCACGGGTGGCATCGGCCTTGGGTGCGAGTTTCCTACCCACCTCCACTGATGCTTCGCCGCAATAGACACTGTTAAAATAGCACCAATAGACTGCAGATTTTGCATAATCGCTGATCGTGCCGGAATCCTCGAAAAATGCATCATAGCTCGAGGTGAACAGAATCTCCATACCCGAAGCGCCGCCTGCCAAGCGGTGCAGAATGGCGGCAAGCTGCTCCCGGGTCACGTTGCCGT
>CAZVRM010000050.1:0-8984 GCA_964629605.1 uncultured Oscillospiraceae bacterium | reverse complement strand
CGGAACCAAATTGTCGAAAAGAACCCAGCGAAGCGGTTCTTTGACAGTCTCAAAGCGCACCCATCGGTGCGCTTTTTGTAAGCTTTATTCAATTACCACGTCAGCTGTAGTCGTAACAACGCTGACAAAGGTCTGTCCGCGAGAAACTACCAGTTCTTCGCCGTCGGTGGTGTAGTAGCGGATCTCGCTGTTGTAGGTATCCTTTTCCCAGGTGATGGGGACATACTTGCCCTTGGTAAAGAACCAACCTTCGCCGCTGCCGGTGGTGTCGATGTCTACCAGCTTATAGGTGCCGCCCAGATCGGTCAGCGCCATGCGCAGCACCAGCACGTTGTCCACCGCCAGTTGGGTGTCCATCCAGCCGTCCATCTGAGGATCACCGTACTGGAAGCGCAGGTACTTCTGGCTCTCAGCATCATACTGGAACCAGGGCTTGTGTCCACTGCTGAAGGTGACTGTCACCTTGGTGGCATCCTGGCCGTTAACAGCGCTGTTATCCGTCCAACGTTCCCCAAAGGTAAAAGCCGAGGGGTGCTCACTTTGAGAAAGATCCTTGCCCTGGGCAGTCAGTTTGTCCATAGCCAGCTGGAGATATTCGCCGGTGGTATAGACCGAGTGTTCCAGCCCCATTTCCTTACGGCGGTCAGGATCGCGGAAGAAGACGGTACCCTCCCAGCTGCCCTTAATACCATCGATGTGGATCAAGTCAGACCGTTTATTTATCTGTTCATAAGCCGGCTCGCTGCCGCCAAAGTGGATATATACCGCACCGTAGCTCTGGGCAATGTCCATGTAATAGGGACGAGCCGAGCGGATACTGGCCAGCTTTTCGATCTTGCTGTAGTCCTGGAAGATGGCCAGGAAACGGGTGATACGGCCTTCAGCCAGCATCTCGTAGATAATATCAGCCTGGGAAATACCCCACTGGGGCAGAGCCTGGATCATGTTGTTGATCATCACAGCCACCGGGCGGCGGGTAAGTGCTTCATCGGAAATACCATCGCACAGGCCGGTGAGGGGATTGACATTGCCTTCCGCCACAAACAGGTCGGGATCAGGCTCGGGCTCCGGCTCCGGCAGGGGCTCCGGCTCGACAGGAACCACCGGCTCGGGCACAACGGGTGCCGGATCGACCGGTTCCGGGACAATTGTCTGAGATGGGGGATCGATGGTTTCTTCCTGTCCGCAGGCCGTGAACAGGGAGAGTGTCACACAGAGCGCCATAAGCAGGGCGATCGAACGAGAAAACTTGTTCAGATGCATACGTTCCCCTCCAAAAATTATTCTACAGTGCCGCCGCCCGACAGCAGCAGCAGTAATTCATGATAGAGAGACTCGGCGCGGCGACGGAAATTGTCCTCCAGCAGCTCACACTGGCGGCGGGTCATTGCCAAAACCTCCACATTGAGCTGGTCGGCCTGCTGATCGCAGATTTTCAACTGGACGGTATAGGTGCCGTCGGGATTCTGGCGGTGAGAGGCTCGGACGGAGGCATCCCGGCGGATCTTGGCGATCACCCGGAGGGCAGCCCGTTCGGCCTTGTCACGCACACTCATGGGCAGACTGGAGGCAAGAACCTCGATGGCCTTTGCACCTTCTGCCGTTATGCTATACAGCGGCTCGCCCTGATCCTCCACGGAAACGACATAGTTTCGTTCCTGCAGATGGAGAAAGGCGGCACGGAATTCAAAATAACCGAAACCGTCATCAATCAGCACCACGTCCATCAGGTCGCTCTCGCTGATGGCAAAGGGGAAAAAGCGCAGAGCGTAGAGGATCAGGTACATCACATCTTTTTCTTCCCGGATAAAGCCGGGACCGGGGTAACTCATAATCGCGACCTCCTGTCGTCATCTAAATCATTTTAGCATAGAATCAGAAAAAAGACAATTTCTTCTCTTGCTTTTTTTGCAGATATATCGGAAAATAGAAGACAACGACTACAGCAAAGGAGAATCATTATGTGGCCGGAACCCTTGGTGCCCAACCGTCTGGATGATGAAGACAGCGCGTTGGTGATTTTGGATCAGACCCTGCTTCCCAATGAAGTCAAATATATCTCGCTGCATACCAACGAAGAGATTTGCCGCGCCATCAAAACCCTGCAGGTACGCGGCGCACCTGCCATTGGCGTGGCAGCCGGTTACGGTGCCTATCTGGGGGCAAAAGCTGCGCCTGAGGACAGTTTTGAAGCCTTTTTCGCATATTTTCAGCAAATCTGCAAGGAGCTTGCAGCATCCCGCCCTACGGCAGTCAATCTGTTTTGGGCACTTAAGCGGATGGAGGGAAAAGCGCGCTCGCTGAAAGAACAGCCGGTCAAAGAGATCAAAGCAGCCCTCAAGGCCGAAGCGCTGGCCATCCATGAAGAGGATATTGCACAGAACAAAGCCATTTCTCAGTATGGTCTGTCGCTGCTCAAGCCCGGGGACGGACTTTTGACCCACTGCAACGCAGGCCCTATCGCCACTTCTATGTACGGTACAGCCCTGGGCCCCATTCTTCTGGGACAGGAAGAGGGCTACCATTTCAAAGTCTTTGCCGACGAGACGCGGCCTTTGCTGCAGGGCGCGCGCCTGACGGCTTTTGAGCTGCACCGGGCTGGCGTGGATGTGACTCTGATTTGTGATAATATGGCATCCATGGTGATGAAAAACGGTTGGGTGCAGGCCTGTTTGGTGGGGTGTGACCGGGTGGCGGCCAACGGTGATGCTGCCAACAAAATTGGCACTTCCGGCGTTGCCATTCTGGCAAAGCACTATGGCATCCCGTTCTATGTTCTGGGTCCCACCACCACCATTGATCTGAATACGCCCACCGGCGCCGATATTCCCATTGAGCAGCGCAATCCCGAGGAGATCCGCTCCCTGTGGTATGAAAAGCCTATGGCACCTGACTGTAAGATGTATAACCCGGCCTTTGACGTGACCGATCATGAGTTGATCGCCGGAATCATCACCGAAAAGGGCATCGCCCGGCCACCGTATACCCAGTCACTTCGGGCACTTTTTGAAAAAGAATAAGCAAAACAACGCCACCTTCTGCATATCTTTTGCTGAAGGTGGTGTTTTTTATGAAGGAATTGCAGATCCGGCTGGCAGAGGGGCGGGGGAGACCGCAGGTGGAATATGCGCTGCGCTATCCCGCCACCGAGGGTGGAAACACACCTTTTGACCGCTACTGGGAGCGGCAGATCCATCTGCTGCGGCGGCAACTGGGGCAGGAGCGGGGGCGTTTTCCCACTCGGTATACCTCCGAATGGCAGCTCACCCGGCAGGACGAGCGGTTTTGCTCCGGTTTTTTGGAGATTTATCGAAAAATAGGACATAGCCACTGGTCCATGTGGCGGATCGCGGGAACCTTCGACCCAAAAAGCACCCATCCCATTACACTGTATGCTCTTTTGGGTATGAACTGGAAAAGAGCTTTACAACCATTGATTTTACAACAATTAGAAGCCGTTTCAAAAGGGGAAATACCCTTCTTTTTTGACTGGAAGCACCGGGCGGCGGGAGCACTGTCCGAGCAACGGTATTACCTCACCGGCGAGGGCCTTTGCCTGTGGTTTCCGCAGGAGCTTTTGGCACCTAAAAATGCCGGCCTGCCCACCGTGCTCCTGCCTTATGACAGTCTGGACATCCTGCGCCGCCTGTGTTAAAATAAGAAAAAACAGAGTGGAGGATGGCAGATGGAAGAACGGAAAAAGCTTGGCCCGGTTGGGGTGATTGGATTGGTATTGCTCCTGTTGATCCTGATGTTGGCCTGTTATCTGTCTGCCGGACTGTCCGATCTGAGCCTGGGGATGGGACCCTGGGGTATTTACGGCACCGACGAGCAGTCTATTTATCTGGTGACAGCCTATGAGCAGACCGACACAGGCGATTTGCTCATTACCGACCGGCGTAAAAAGCCGGTGGATGGCAGTCTGGTCACCTATCGAATGGACGGCCGTCGCGCGGTGGACTTTTACGATGATCTGCTGGGTCGCCCGGTGCTGGCAGGGGAGGAAGGCGTGGTCGTTACCCCAGCAGAGCCGGTGGTATTGATCCTGCGGGATGGCGGTGTTGTATTAAGCTTCCTACATAGCTGGCGTTATGCCATCTGGGGAATTGCCGGAGCACTTGTGGTGTTGCTGGTTGTGTGCAAGGCCACTGCAAATGTCCGCTGGCGCAAGCGTCAGCAGAAGCTGATGAAGCAGAACTTCCAAAAATTCGGCGAAAAATACGCCCGGGAAGACGAGGAACTGGATTATTAAAAACAACGGCAAGCACGATTGTGTGCTTGCCGTTTTGAAATTTACAGCTCAATCTCCAGCATCACCGGACAGTGGTCGGAACCCATCACCTCGGGCAAAATACTTGCCGTCACGATCTTGTCCTTGATGCGGTCGGACACCAGAAAATAGTCGATACGCCACCCCGCGTTGTTCTGCCGGGCTTTGAATCGGTAGCTCCACCAGCTGTAAGCACCGACCAGATCGGGGTGCAGATACCGGAAGGTATCGGTAAAACCCGCATCCAGCAGCTTGGTGAACTTTTCCCGCTCCTCGTCGGTAAAGCCTGCGCTGCCCCGGTTGGGGCCGGGATTTTTCAGGTCGATCTCCTTGTGGGCAACATTCATGTCACCACAGACGATCACCGGCTTTTTGGCATCCAGCTCCAGCAAATACTCCCGGAATACGTCGTCCCAGGTCATGCGGTAGTCAAGCCTGGCCAACTCACTTTGTGCGTTGGGGGTGTAGACGGTCACCAGATAAAATGCTTCGAACTCGCAGGTAATGACCCGGCCTTCGGTATCGTGTTCGGGGATGTCCATACCGTTTTTTACCGAAACAGGCTCCATCTTTGTAAAAACAGCCGTACCGGAATAGCCTTTTTTTACAGCGCTGTTCCAATACTGCTGATAGCCCTCCAGTTCCAGTGTCAGCTGGTCAGGCTGCATTTTTGTCTCCTGCAGACAAACGGCGTCTGCGCGGATCTCATCAAAAAAATCCAAAAAGCCCTTGCCCACACAGGCACGCAGGCCATTGACATTCCAGGAAATCAGTCGCATAGAAGCTCACCTCCAAAGCTTACTATACCCCCATTCCTGTAATTTGACAAGTATCAGAATCAGACAGGGCAGCAAAACCATCCCCGGGATACCAGCAATACGCCAGCCATAGTAAAAGCACAATAGAGATACGAAGGGATGCAGGCCCAGTTGCTTGCCTACCACGTGGGGCTCCAGTGTATTGCGGATCGTGAGAACGGCGGCGAACAAAAGTCCCAGTCCTGCAGCACGACCGGCATTGCCCAACAGTAATTCCGCCAGCGCCCAAGGGAGTAGAAACACACCTGCACCCAATACCGGCAGCGCATCCATAGCTGCAATAAGAAAGGCAAGCAATGCCGCAGCCTGTATTCGTAAAAGAAAAAAGCCGGCAAGCAGTATCCCAAAGGTGACAGCCGCCAGAATTCCCTGTGCCTTGCACCATCCTACCAGCGCCTCCAACAGATATTGCCGTAGCTTCTGCAGCGCTGCCAGCAGGTTGACGGGGAGTTGCCGCTTGATAAAGGACAAAATCTCCTGTCTTCTGCTGGTAAGCATCACGGTAGCCGCTAAAATGAAAACCACTGTCAGCAGCAGATTGGGTAGGGAAGCAGCAGCCCAACCGAGGGAGCTGGCCAGTGTATCAAATTGGATCTCAGGCGGCTGAAGGTTTTTCAACCATTCTGACGGGGAAAGATAACCGGTCAGAGCGCGTTGCTGGGGAAACCAGCGTTCCAATTTGGTCTGAATGATGGTCAGGGATTGCTGCAATCGGTTGAAAAGGTCAGGCAGCTGCAGAAAAAGCGCTTTCAGCTGCTGCAACGCCAGTTTGCACAGAAAATAACCACCGGTCAAAAGACCGGTCAGAAGCAATGTGGTCATAAGTAAAGCGCAGATCCCCGCTGGGAGTCTGCTTTTTGTCTGCAGCTTTTGTGCGGGCGTTGCAATCAGCGAGGAAAGCACAGCGGCAATGAGCAATGGCAGCAACGGACGGAAGAAAAAACGATAAAAAAGCACAAATACGCCAAACAGCAGCAGAACCTGCAAAAGAGAACGCAGCCGATCGGGAAAAGTGTTTGCATGAAACACGTAAGATCCTCTCCTTACAATGGGTGACAAGTAAAACAGCTTTTCAGCATTTATTCAGCACATCGTCCTTATAGTGTACCACAATAATGAAAGACCATACGTCGAAATGACGCCGTACGCCCTTCGTGGCAGCCTGCACGTCACCGCCATACACTGATAGCAGGAACAGAATGGAGGGTTGCATTATGCTGATAGTCATGAAATTCGGAGGCTCATCGTTGGCCTCCACCGGCCATATTCGAAGGGCTGCCGAGCTGATCGTTGAGGAGTGGAAGGCAGGTCACCGGGTTGCTGTTGTGGTGTCTGCACAGGGCGATACCACCGATGATCTGATTGCCAAAGCGATGGAGATCACGGAAACACCTTCCGGCAGAGAGCGGGATATGCTGCTCAGCTGCGGAGAACAGATGTCCATGGCCTTGATGGCCATGCAGCTGGAAGCGCTGGGATGTCCGGCGGTATCGTTTTGCGGCTGGCAGGCAGGGATCTGCACCGAGTCCCGTCACGGCGATGCGCGTATTTTGAAGGTGGAGCCCCGACGGATAAAACAGGCGCTGGAAGCGGAGAAGGTAGCGGTGGTCGCGGGCTTTCAGGGGGTAGACGAAAGTGGAGAAATCACCACCATCGGCAGAGGCGGATCCGATACTACGGCCGTGGCGCTTGCCTCTGCCTTGGGTGCGGACATATGTAGAATTTATACCGATGTAAAAGGTGTTTATTCCGCAGATCCTCGGGTGGTGGATCAGGCGATGGTTCACCGTGAAATCTCCTACGATGAAATGCTGGAAATGGCGGCGTTGGGAGCACAGGTGCTTCATTGCCGTGCAGTAGAACTGGCAAGGGAGCATCAGGTGAAGGTGGAAGTTCGCTCAACTTTTGAACCGGGTTTTTGCGGCACTGCTCTGGGGGCGGAGTCAACCCACCATCATCCGGTACGGGGAATTGCCTGTGACGAGCAGGTGGCTATGGTCACTGTGCTGGGGCTGGATTCCGGAAAAGAGACCTGTCGGCTGTTTACACTTTTGGCTGACAGCGGTGTATCCATCGACGTGATCATTCGCTCGCCGGGAACGGCCAAAAGCCGAGGCGTGGTCAGTTTTTCGGTCAGTGAGAATGAACGGGAGAAGGTGAGCACCGTATTGAAAAGCAGCCAGCGGGAACTGGGTTTTTCGGGCTTCCTGATCCAAAATGGTATGGCAAAAGTATCGGCAGTAGGGGCGGGAATGTCCGATGGCTGCGGTGTGGCGGCCAATATGCTGCGGGCACTGCAGGAGGGCGGTATCGAGCCTCAGTACATCACCACCGGAGAGCTGCGTATCTCGGTGATCCTGCCCCGGGAGCAGGCGCGAGATGCCGTTCGGCTGCTGCACAAGGCATTTTTTGGCTATTGAGAAAAAAGCTGTGTCATTTGGCACAGCTTTTTCTTTTCATTGACAGAAAAGTGTGATATACTACAAAATAATGCGAAAATTTATCTTATGAGCGGAGGAGTATTATGGAAAAGCCCCGTTACAACCATAAAAACAACCCCAAGAACCGTCCTTATCGGAACGATCGCCCCAAGCGTGCCAATTCGGCTTTTGCC
This sequence comes from uncultured Oscillospiraceae bacterium, assembly GCA_964629605.1. GTDB lineage: Bacteria > Bacillota > Clostridia > Oscillospirales > Butyricicoccaceae > UBA4644. The sequence goes on along the minus strand of CAZVRM010000050.1, from coordinate 1,282 downwards.
GCCATGGAACAACTGGACAGTCAGGATACCGCCGGTGATGCCGGTCTGATCGAGGGTCGCAACGCTGTTTGGGAGGCGCTGCAGTCCGGTCGTCAGCTGGACAAGATTTTGATTGCGCAGGGCGCACAGAATCTGGGTCATATTTTATCTGCCGCCCGCGCTGCCGGTGTTGCCATTCAGGAATGTGACCGGCGCAAGCTGGACAAGCTGAGCATTACCGGATCCCATCAGGGAATTATGGCGCAGGGCGCGGCTGCCGAATACAAGACCATCGACGATATTCTGGCACTGGCAGCCTCCCGAGGGGAAAAGCCCCTGCTGGTTCTGTGCGACGGTCTGACCGATCCCCATAATCTTGGCGCCATCATCCGCTCCTGCGAGGTGCTGGGCGGTCACGGCGTAGTGGTGCCCCGTCATCGTTCTGCCGGTTTGAACGCCGCCTGCGCCAAGGCTGCAGCCGGTGCACTGGAGCATCTGCCTGTGGCAAAGTGCGCCAATATGAGCACCGCCATCAATGAACTGAAGGAAAAGGGTGTGTTCATTCTGGCTGCCGATATGGGCGGCCAGCCTGCCGCAAAGATCGACTTTGATATGCCCTGTGCCATCGTCATCGGCGCAGAGGGCAGCGGCGTGTCGGAAGGCGTGCGGAAAGCTGCCGATCTGATCGTCAGCATTCCCCAGAAGGGTAATATCCAGTCGTTGAATGCATCCAACGCAGCAGCTATCCTGCTGTATGAGGCCGTGCGCCAGCGGGGCTGATTTCCCCAAAACTCGATTCTTCAGGAAAGGAGTGTTTCTGTGGCAGATTCCGAAGAGCGCTATTCGCTGGAAGATATTTTAGCCGAGTTCAAGGAACCGGCCGGAACGGAAAAAACCAAACAGACGGCTGCTGTGCCGCCTGCGGCGAAGCCTGCCCCAAAAAAGCAGGACACTCCTTTATCCGATGCGGAGATGCGTGCGCAAGAGGCCGCTTTTGAAGCCAAGCTGCTGGCGCGGCAGAAACAGCAAAAGAAGCCTGTGCTGGAAAAGGATCCGGTGGATGACACCATTCTTGCCACCATTTCCCAGATCAAAAAAGAAAATGATGCCATTCCGGTCACCGAGCGCAAGTCCGATCCGGGAAAGATCACCATGAAATTCCCGGCAGTGAAGGAAATGGCAAAGAAGGCGGAAGAAGGCCCGAAAATGCCCGAAGAGGCCAAGGCCGAACCGTTGAATTTTACAGCCTTTACCAAACGGGAAGTGCCGCCGCCTCGAAAAGCACCGCCCAAGCCTACCGAAG
>CAZVRM010000049.1:0-9021 GCA_964629605.1 uncultured Oscillospiraceae bacterium | reverse complement strand
TTTTTCAGATCCTCTACCATGACTCGGCGCGTCCGCGCCATATGTCCGGGATACCAGTTAATACTCATTTAACCCCTCCGATCTTGTTAAAGGGGAAAATACGGAACAGCGCCTTACCGATGATTTGATCCTCAGGAATCTGGCCTATCAAAACGTCACGGCTGTCGCTGCTGTGGTTGCGGTTGTCACCCACGGCAAACACGTGATCCTCCAGAACGGTGACGGGATAGTCATGGCCACCATGTTTGGATTCCCACATAGGCTCGTTGGCATAAGGCTCGTACAGTTCTTCGCCGTTAACTACCATGTAGCCATCATCACTGATGTCCACGGTATCCCCTTCCACGGCGATGACACGCTTCACCAGCGCCTCACCGAAATGGTCGGAGTAGCAGACGATGATGTCGCCCCGTTCAGGCTGATCGTAGCCAATGATCTGCAGGATCAGCTGATCGCCCTGGTGCAGGGTGCTTTCCATAGACTGACCCACAACGCCCGACAGGCGGAAAAAGAAGGTGTTGCAGCACACCAATACGGCCAGAGCAATGGTCAGCGCCTGTGCCCAGAAAAAAAGTTCTGCCGCAGCGCTGGTTTTTTCGGTTGTTTTCTTTTCCATGAGCGGCTCCTTTTCTCAGACAAATAGAACAAGAGGGACAGGCAAGCCCGTCCCTCAGATTTTTGTCAGACTTAGATGTCCTCTTTAACTTTGGCGGCCTTACCAACGCGATCACGCAGGTAGTACAGCTTAGCACGACGGACCTTACCCTTACGAACGACCTCAACCTTTTCAACGTTAGGGCTGTGGATGGGGAAAGTCTTTTCGACACCGACGCCGTAAGAAACGCGACGGACGGTGAAGGTCTCCTGGATGCCGCCGTGCTTCTTAGCAATAACGGTACCCTCGAAGATCTGGATACGCTCACGAGAGCCTTCCTTGATGCGGTTGTGAACCTTTACGGTGTCACCGATGTTGAAGTTGCAAGCTGCTTCCTTCAGCTGGCCATCGGTCAGATGCTTGATCAGATCCATGATAATTCTTTCCTTTCAATCATAGATGTTCGTGCCTGTCTTTGCAGCGCAGAGGAACACCCGTAATATTAGCTAAATTATAATACCACAGTCAAACGGGAAATGCAACTATTTTTTATGCTTTTTCCCAGAAATTTTGGCAATTTTCGTCCAGAATTCCCGTGCGAATATACTTTGCAACGGCCTCTTCTTCCACCAGACCGGCGTTTTTCAGCGCCTGCGTCAGATACATGGGGTTCAGGGGGTCGTTTCCGGCCGACAGGATGCAGCGGCAGACGGTTCTATCACCCTCAGCAGTAAACTCCAGCTCCTTGATGTAATCCTGCAGATCAACCTCTCTCCTGCCCCGTTTGGAACGCTTTTCCAGCGTCACAGGCTGGTCAAACAGCGCCTTCATGGCAACAGGATCACCTGCAGGCAGAATGACCTCGTAAGCGCAATAGACAATCTCACGCACGGGACGATCGGCAGCGCCGGCAGACAGCACCTTCATGCCCCGGGGCATGACCGCATTGAGGCTCTCCACAAAGTTTTCGGGCAGCTCGTCCACCACAAGATCCAGATCGCACAGATCACAGCGGGTCTCATAGCCGGTGGACAGAGGCACCACGATAGACATCTCGATATGGGGATTAAATCCCTGCGAATACTTCACGGGGATGCCGGCACGGACAAAGCTGCGCTGCAGTGCCTTCATCAGATCCAGATGGGAAATATAAGCGGCAGCGCCGTTCTTTTCAAAGCAAAAACGCATCTTAAACATCGCATTTACCTCCCGTCAGGCTCAGAGCACCACAGTTGCGGCAGCCGGCTTTACAGTCGGGCGTTGCAATGCCCTTCTGTGCCTGCACCAGTTCACTGTGCAGATAGCACTTGGTAACGCCGGAAGAAATATGATCCCAGGCCAGAACCTCGTCCTCTGCCAGTTCCCGGTTGGCATAGAAAGCAGGATCCACGCCGGTGTCGGCAAAAGCCTGCATCCAGGTGTCGAAATTGAAGTTTTCCTCCCAGCCGTCCAGACGGCAGCCCAACTGCCAGGCACGTTCCAGAACCGCACTCAGACGGCGGTCGCCGCGAGCCAGAACAGCCTCCAGGAAGGAGGTCTTATACTCGTGAATGGAATAAGTCACGCCCTTGATGTTCAGGCTCTGCATCAGCACTTCCTTGCGGCGAGCGGCCTCTTCGGCAGAGATCTGACCCAGCCACTGGAAGGGGGTCTGTGCCTTGGGCACAAAGATGGAGATGCCCACGTTGATGCGCAGGCCGCGCGCCTTATTTTTGGCGTGTTCCCGGAAGGCATGCTGCACGTGGCGGACGATCTTGGAGATGCCCAGCAGATCCTCGTCGGTCTCGGTGGGCAGACCCATCATAAAGTACAGCTTAACGCCGTTATAACCGGCGGCAAAGGCCAGCTTACAGGCCTCCAGCAGGTCTTCCTCCTGCAGATTTTTGTTGATCACGTCACGCAGGCGCTGAGTACCGGCTTCGGGGGCGAAGGTCAGACCGCTCTTACGCACCTTCTGAATGTTCTGAGCCAGATCCAGATTGAAGGAATCGGCACGCATGGAAGGCAGCGCCAGATTGACGTGCATGGGCTCGAACTTGGCAACCAGGCCCTCACACAGGGTCTCCAGATGGGGATAGTCGCTGGAGCTCAGACTGGTCAGAGAGACCTCGTCCCAGCCGGTGTTAGCAATCAGCGCCTCGGCCTGCTTTTTCAGCGTTTCGGGCTGCTTGGCGCGAATGGGGCGATAGGTGTAACCGGCCTGGCAGAAACGGCAGCCACGGCGGCAGCCGCGGAACAGCTCGATCATGGCACGGTCAAAAACGATGTCGGTGGAGGGCACCACGAACTTTTCGGGATAATAGACCTTGTCCAGATCCTTGACCACACGCTTGCGGACAACGGCAGGTGCGCCGTCCTTGGGGGTGATGGCGGCAACAGAGCCGTCCTCCTTGTAGGAAATATCATACAGAGAGGGAACGTAAACGCCGCCGATCTGTGCGGCCTTTTTCAGAAATTCGGCCTTGCTCTCGCCCTTTTCCCGGCACTCCCGGTACAACGCGATCAGCTCGGGCATCACTTCCTCGCCCTCGCCAATGGTGATCAAATCAAAGAAGTCCGCCATGGGCTCGGCGTTGTAGACACAGGGGCCACCGGCAATGACCAGAGGCTTCAGGCTGTCACGGTCCTTGGAGCGCAGAGGCACACCTGCCAGATCCAGCATATTGAGCACGCCGGTATAGTTCATCTCATACTGGAGGGTAAAGCCCAGAATATCGAACTCGCCCACGGGATCACCGCTCTCCAGGGCATACAGAGGCTGACCGCGCTTGCGCATTTGCTCCTCCATATCCAGGAAAGGCGCATAGGTGCGCTCGCACCAGACACCCTCCATGCTGTTCAGCAGGCCGTAGAGGATCTTGGAACCCAGATGAGACATACCGATCTCATAAATATCGGGGAAACAGAAGGCAAAGCGCAGATCTACCTGGCTTTTATCCTTATAAACTGCGTTGTATTCGCCGCCGGTATAACGAGCAGGCTTGCGCACATGCTCCAGGCAAGCACGAATGGTATCGTTCATAACTTCCTCCCAATTCACAACTTGAATATTTATTTTAACAGTTTTTCCGGCAAGTGTAAAGGCTTTTTCCCAAGAGAGCGGAGCAAAATCACCCCTCCGGCCGAAAAAAGTGTTGGATTTCCGCCCTTTACAAGTATAACAAGGCCAAGTGCAAGCAAAACAACCCCTACACACAGGCTCACCAGCGAGGTAAGGCGTTCCCCTTCCAAAGGATACCGAAGCTCCAAAAGGCTTTGCAGCACCCGTCCACCATCCAGCGGCAAAGCAGGCAGCAGGTTGAAAAAGGCGAGCACCAGATGACATCCGGAAAATCGATACAGCAGCTCCCGATGACCAAAGGTCGCCAGCCAGCCGCACAGCCATGCACACAGAAGATTGACTCCCGGTCCTGCCAGCGCCAGCAGGATCTCCTTGCCGTAAGAAAGGTGCTTGCCGTCATATTGCAGCTCGCCGCCAGACAACCGAAAACAAAACCTGCTCACACGGCCGCCCAAAAGATACAGCGCCAGCAAATGTCCAAGCTCATGCATCATGGCTGCCAACCAAAACAGCAAAAGCCAGCTTTTGTGCGCTGACAACAGCATCATCATCGATACCAGCAAAAAGGATGCACTACAGGAAAACCGCCACATGGTTCCGCCTTTCTGCCCGCTTGACAAGACGGGGCTTCTTCCGATAGGATAAAAACAGCATTACAACAAGGAGATGCTCCATGTTTACACATATAGGAAGTACACTGAAAGATAAAGCCATGATGCGCACCATTTTCCTGCTGGCATGGCCCACCATGCTGGAGGAAGCACTGCAATGCATCGTCACCTATGCCGATACCGCTCAGGTGGGTGTTATGGGCGCAAACGCCTCTGCCGCCATCGGTCTGACCACCACCGTCACCTGGATGACCTTTTACCCCATGTATGCCGCAGGCATGAGCGTAACCTCCTGCATTTCCATGGCACTGGGCGCAAAGGATGCCCGTCGGGCAAAGACCGCCGCGGCGCAGGCCGTTCTGCTGATGCTGATTCTGGGACTTGCCATCATGGGCATCACACTGGCCGTCAGCCCCTTTCTACCCGGCTGGCTGGGCGGTGCGCCGGAGATCCGCAGGGATGCTTCGGTTTATTTTGCCATCATTTGCGCGCCCATGCTGTTCCGGGCGGCGAGCATCATCATGGGTGCCGCCCTTCGCGCCACCGGCAACACCAAAACACCCATGCTCATCAGCACGCTGATGAATGTGGTGAACATCATCCTCAACTTCCTGTTCATCTCCCCTACCCGTACCATGACGGTTTTCGGTCGTTCCTTCACCATGTGGGGCGCAGGATGGGGCGTAGCAGGTGCAGGCATCGCCTCTGCCCTTGCGCTGATATTGGGCGGTACGCTGATGACCATCGCCGCATGGCGCTGCCCGGAGCTGGGGCTTTCCTTCCGCGAAATTCGCTTTGACCGGGACGTTATGGGGCAGTGTGTGCGGGTCGGTGTACCTATCGCCGGAGAACGTGTGCTGTTTTCCTTTGGACAGGTCATTTTCACCGCCATCACCGCCCGTTTGGGCACGATTGCCATGGCGGCACACTCCATCGCCCTGACGGCGGAACAGGCCTTTTATATCCCCGGTTACGGAATGCAGACGGCGGCTGCCACGCTGGCAGGCTATTCTGCCGGCGAAAAGAGCGAAAAACATCTGATGCAGTATTCCGCTACCATTATGTTCCTTGCCACCTTACTGATGACCGTTCTCAGCGCTGCGCTGTTCCTGTTTGCAGAGCCTATTATGTCGATTTTCACGCCCGACAGACAGGTGGTGGAACTGGGCGGCCTGGCACTGCGGATCGTGGCGATTTCCGAGCCGTTCTTTGCCATTCTGGTGATCCTGGAGGGCATTTTCAGCGGTTTGGGCGACACCAAAGCCCCCTTTGTGTTCTCGCTGATCTCCATGTGGGGCGTGCGCCTCACCAGCACCTGGCTGTGCGTGGTAGTATTCAAACTGGGTCTGGGCGCCGTTTGGCTGTGTATGTCTGCCGATAACATCTTCCGTTTTTCCATGATGATGGTTCGCTTTCTCCGGGGGAAATGGAAAAAACGGCTGCATTTGGCTGAAACCATCTGATTTCATAAAGACAGGGCGTCAATTCGACACCCTGTCTTTTATTCTGCCGTTCCAAAGCCCAGAATCTGCTGACTGAAGACTGCTACGGTATCTTTCTCGGCCTCCACACCGGAAAAACTGCGTCCCAGTGTTTCCAGCGCCTCCTCATAGTCCAGCTGCTCCCAGGTCGACAGGATCTGCTCCCGCAGCTCCACGATGGGCTCGCTGCCACCATAGGCAATCAGCAGTGCCAGACCCACGATCAGCACCAGCAGCCAGCCGCCGCGACCGCCCGAGTGCCAGGCATATTCCCTTCCGTATTTCATATCACAGAATGATACAGATCAAGCCGCCGCTGCCCTCGTTGATAATGCGTTCCAGCGTATTCTGCAGCTTAGCCCGGGACTCATCGGGCATTTTATACAGCTTGCTTACCAGGCCCTCATTTACCAATTCACTGAGAGATTTACCAAAAATATTGCTCTCCCAGATCTTTTCCGGGGAATCCCGGAACTCCTCCATCAGATAGTTCACCAGATCCTCTGACTGTTTTTCTGAGCCTACGATGGGATTGACCTCGGTCTGCACATTGGTCATGATCATATGAATACTGGGAGCGCTTGCCTTCAGCCGAACGCCGAACCGTCCGCCCTGCTTGGTGATCTCCGGCTGTTCCAGCTGCATCTCGCTGCAATTTGGCATGACGATACCGTAGCCGGTGCGGCGCACCTGCTCCAGCGCCCCTGCGATATGATCGTATTCCTGCTGCATTTTTGCCATGCGGCACAGCAGGGGCAGCAGGTCGGATTCCGATCGGATGTCCATCCCCGATTGCTCGCTGAGCATCTGATAATACAGCCCTTGGGGCAGGGTCACGGCAATGCTTACCGCACCGTCGCTCAAGCGCATTTCCTGCAGCAGCACCTGCTCAATGTTTTCGCAGTCCGCCAGTTTCTCCACCTGCGGTCTGGCATCACGCATACGCCGGATGTGGCTGCAGATGTCATACACGCTTTGGTACAGGCTTTTCTGCAGCGGATCATCGGCAGGCAGCATGGTGACCCAGGGCGGCAGCGAAATGCGGTATTCCCGCGCCGGAAACTCATACAGTACCGCCGAGAGGATTTCCTCAATCTCGCTGCGGCTCAGACTCTGGCAGTTGGCAGCAAGGCAAGTGACACCGTATTTCGCTTCCAGCGACTTTTGCAGCTCCCGCGCCGCCGCAGAGTCAGGTTGTGCGCTGTTTAACAAAATACAGAAGGGCTTGTGGATGTCCTGCAGCTCCTGGATGATCCGTTCCTCTGCCGCAGCATAATCCACCCGCGCAAGCTCGCTGAAGCTGCCGTCGGTGGTTACCACGATACCGATGGTGCTGTGCTCGGTGATGACCTTTCTGGTGCCCACCTCAGCGGCCTGCGCCAGCGGGATCTCCTCCTGAAACCAGGGTGTCCGCACCATCCGGGGCTGTTCCCCCTCGGTTTGTCCCATAGCGCCCTCCACCATGTAGCCTACACAGTCAATCAGCCGCAGGTCAAACCCAGCGCCGTCTTCCAGATCAATCCGCACCGCCTCTTCGGGCACGAACTTAGGCTCTGCCGTCATGATCGTGCGTCCCGAACCGCTCTGCGGCAGTTCATCCTTTGCCCGCTCCCGCAGATACACATCCTCCATATTGGGCAGCACCAGCTGTTCCATGAAGCTTTTGATAAAAGTGGACTTTCCGGTGCGCACCGGACCCACCACGCCGATATAAATGTCCCCCGCCGTTCGGGTAACGATGTCCTGATAGATCGTGCTGTTTGTCATATTTCCATCCTCTTTTCGCTGAAATCGTTTACTGAACTTTATGCGACAGAGGGACAAAACATGATGAAAATACAAAAACGGCCTCTGATGATTGGTCAGAGGCCGTAATTTGTTTATGCAACAAGGAACTTATACTTTTCCACGCTATACAGAGGAATAAAGGGCACCAGAATGGGCACAGTCTTGACATATTTCTGGTACTCGGGATCTTTGCCGTAATTCTTGTTCTGGCGAATCTCCAGACGGCGTGCGCCGGAGAACATGACGAAGATAATACCGATGTAGCCAATGAGCGCCATCACCCACTGTCCTACGCCGGTCAGAGAACCGATGCCCGACAGCAGAACGCCCGTCCAGAAAACCATCTCGCCCAGATAATTGGGGCAGCGGACGATGCGGTACAGGCCGGTATCCACAAAGCGCTTGGGATTAATCTTTTTGGCGGCATTTTTCTGAATGTCGGCAGCAGATTCAAACACGATACCGAACAGCATAACAGCAGCGCCGATGTAAGTCCAGACATTGCTGCCGCTGCCGTTGTGCAGACGATAGAAGACGGGCAGCACCTGCAGCACATAGAGCACGGCGCAGGTGACCCAGATGGCGACCTTCACACCGAATGGAACGTCAGTCTTGATCTCACCGGTCATGTTTTTGTTGTAAGATGCACTCTTGATCTCACGGAAGGCCAGATAGCCGCCCAGACGGCAGCCGTAAACAATGAACAGCAGGCCGCACAGGATGGTGCCCAGACTGAGACTCTGCCGGTAAAGCAGCAGCATCAGCAGGCCTTCACCGGCGATGGAAAAGCCATAGCCCAGAGAAATAAACCAGACATACTTTTTAAAGCCAATAGAACTGATGAGCATGGCGGCGGCAAACAGCAGCCAGAAATTCACGGGAAATACCATATTGTTTCTCCTTTTATTCTTTATTCTTCTCTTTGGAACGCTTGTCGTTGATGATTTTCATATGTTCTGCATTGATGAGCTCTACATTGTTTTCCTTGGCCCAATCCACACAGCCCTTGAGCACCAGGGGCAGGAACACGCGGGGCACGTTCAGGATGGTTTCCAATGCATCGTCGGTAAACTTTACCTTGTCATCAGCCCGGTCGGCAGCATAGCGAACCGATTCCAGGGAGGCCTTACGGATGGGCAGCAGCTCAGCGCGCATCCGGGTCTTTCTGTGGAACCAGAAGTTCTTGCTGTCACGATAGCCGTAATCCACCGGCAGATTGGGGAAATCCTTGGCACGGACACCATTGATGATCGCGTCGGCGTACTTTTTCTTCATGAGGATGCGATCCACCTTCAAGATGAAATGGGCGCCGAACTTGGAGGTGATGCCGTTAAAATCATGATAAGGCGGCTCATAGCCGTTGAGCTCACCGGGCTTGTCATCCTGGGCGTTGTCCAGCGTGCTCACCCAGGTACATTCGATGGCCTGAATGGCATCGGTCAGCACCATGGGGCGCTTTTCACCAGTCTCCTCCTCGATCTGGCT
>CAZVRM010000048.1:3648-9144 GCA_964629605.1 uncultured Oscillospiraceae bacterium | reverse complement strand
TTTAAGTTGGTTATTAATCATGTGTTCTTGGCACATAGCAGAGCAACCATCAGGTAGTAAAATATCTATAGAATTGTTAGAATCTGCGAATTTCATTGCACGAGGTCCGAGAATTGAAGCATTTATTTTATTAATTAATGCTTCGCCGGTTTTCTTTATATTAATTTTAGGTACAAAATTGTCTAAAATAGAAAAATCTACAAAAGTTGAATTGCTAAATAAGCGTTCAGCTCTTGTTATTGTTTTCATTTTTTCTGCTAAAAAAACATACAAATGACCATGAGAAAGGCGACTCGTTTTTTGTGGAATACGATAATATTGACGGCAACTTCCCTTTTGATGCGCTTTTTGGGTATGAGTTTTCAGATTTATCTCACCCAGCGCATCGGTACACAGGGGATCGGCTTGTTTGAACTGCTGATGTCGGTACACGGTCTTGCAGTATCTCTCGCCATATCCGGGATTCGATTATCTACCACCCGGTTAGTGCTGGAGGTCAGTGCCAAGGGACATTGCAACCGAAGCGGGATCATGAAGCTTTGTCTGCGATACAGCCTGCTGCTGGGCCTTGGTGCAGGTGTGCTGCTCTTTTGTGCCAGCCGTCCGGCCGCAGCTTTGTGGCTGGATGAACCACAGCTGGCGCAGTGCCTGCGGATACTTGCCTTTGGTCTTCCCTGCCTGTCGGTGTCCTCCTGTCTGAACGGATACTTTTCTGCCCTGCGGCAAGCCGGACGGATGGCAACGGTGCAGGTGATGGAGTTCAGCTTTCACATGGCGCTGACCTTTGGCGGTCTGGCGCTGCTGAGACCTGCTGAACCAGCGGAAGCCTGCTTGCTACTGGTTTGCTGCAGCTGCCTGTCTGATATGCTTTCCGCAGCACTTTCTGCCCTTTTCTATTTCCGCAGCAAGCCAATTCGGGAAAAAACGCCCTGGTGGCTCACAAAGGAGCTTCTGCAAATTGCTGTTCCTGATGCGGTAGGCTCCTGGGTACGCTCCGGATTGGTCAGCGCCAAGCATCTGCTGATTCCAAAAGGACTGCGCAAATGTGGTGCAAGTGCGGCGACGGCATTATCTACCTACGGCATTATCCAGGGTATGGTCATGCCGGTACTTTCTTTCCCCGCCGCCTTTTTGGGAACCGTATCCGGCCTGCTGGTGCCGGAAATCGCGGAAAGCCATGCGCTGGGGCAAAAGCGGCGTATGTTTTCCATCATGCAGCGGGTGCTGCATCTGACGCTGTTGTTTTCCTTTTTCACGGCTGCCCTGCTGCTGGTCTATGGCGGTGAATTGGGCCGTCTGCTATATCAATCAGATAATACGGAGCGGTATATCCGACTTCTGGCACCGCTGATTCCGCTGATGTATCTGGACACTACCGTGGACGGGATGCTCAAAGGCATGGGGCTGCAGACAGCCAGTATGCGGATCAACATTCTGGATGCCGCCATCAGCCTATTGTTGGTTTGGCAGTTAATTCCCCGGGTAGGTGTCAACGGGTATCTTTTCACCATTTATGTCAGTGAAACGCTGAACTTTCTTCTCAGCTTTCATCAGCTCAACCGACAGGCTGGCCTTTGGCTGCCTTTTTACCGCAGTGTTCTTGCGCCGCTGATGGCAGCCATGTTTTCTATGTTCTTCCCCCGGCTGCTGCTGCCGTTTTTCTGTGACACACAGCCCTTTGGTGCAGTGCTGTTCAGCGCTTTTCTGTACTATGTGCTTCTGCGGCTGCTGGGCAGTGTTACCAAACGGGATCTTCAATGGTTTCGGGGAATTTTTCGGCAAAAATAATAGGTGCAACCGTTGGTTGACACCGTTCCAAGGTAAGTTGGTAGACTTTTTAGGGGTTGTATGCTATGATTTTCTCAAGTTTCAAAGCAAAGGAGACCCCTATTCATGCGTCTTGGCGAAACAATCTATCGTCTTCGGACAGAAAAAGGAATGTCCCAGGGAGACTTGGCAGAAGCTCTGTCGGTGTCCCGGCAGTCGGTGTCCAAGTGGGAGACCGACGGTGCTACCCCGGATTTGGAGAAGCTGATCAAGTTGAGCCAGTTGTTTGGTATCACGCTGGATGAGCTGGTAACCGGAACAACTGCACCGCCGGAACCGCAACCGCGGCCCGAGCCTCAACCACAGCCGGAACCACAGGTGATTTATGTGGAACGCGCTGAAAACGCTACGCCGCCACGGAAGATCGCTGGCTTTGCCCTGTTCGGATTGGCCATTCTGGTGATTCTGCTGTGCAGTCTGCTGGACGGTCTGCTGGCAGGGGTGATTCTCTCGCTCCCTTTTTGGGTGTGCGGCTGTATCTGCTTTTTATTTAAGAAACGGATTGGTCTTTGGTGCAGCTGGTCGGTTTTCTTTATGGTGGACACCTTTTTGCACTTTGCCACCGGCTCTGCATCAGGAAGTTTTCTTGCCGTGCTGCGGGGGATTATGCAGGGGTATCTCAACAATCACGTGACCCTTTGGGTGAGTCTGACATCGCTTTTGGTGCTGCTGCTGCTGACCCTTTTTACCATCCGTTCTTATCGCGACAAGGTGCTGGAGCCTTCCCAACAGGTCACCCGCCGGATGATTCTCCTGGTTCTGGGGCTGGCGCTGCTGTATATGATCCCCTATGGGATCTCTATGGTTCTGCAGCCCTATGCGGTAGACGGAAAGTCTATTTACTTGGTTACCCGGATAATTCAGGTGATGGGAATCCTACAACAATGGTGCCGCATCCCGCTGTTCTGCAGGCTGGTGATTGACCTGCTGGCTTTACGCCGGTGGAGAAAGCGCGATAAATCAGAGGAGTGTTGAACGCTATGAAATGTCCCTTTTGTCAGGAAGATATGAAGCCCGGAAATTTGGTCAGCTCGGATGTGGGCAATTTAAGCTTCGTTTACGAGGGCGGGCAGCCTGTCTTTTTGCAAAAAAGCAGGGTTTTTCGCAATCTTTTCTTTAAAAAGCCCGGTTTGGTGTGCCCCAAATGCAAAAAAATCCTTCTGGACTATGAAAATACGTAAAAAAGCGGCCTTCCGGCCGCTTTTTCATTTTCAATTACAGGAAATCCCGCAGACCATACTTAACCTTGCCGGCGCGGCCAGTGGTGGTCTCGGCATGGTACAGGGAGCTGATGATGGCTTCCTCCACAGCCTCGGCAGCCATATCGAAGACGGGGTCGATCTTGGAATCGGCGATCATCTTCATATCCATCACGGCAGTCTTGCTGTAATGAGGAATACGATTGGCGGTGGTAAAGGCAATGGCAATATCACCGCTGCCATTGCCGTAATAAGAGCCGGTGCGCGCCAGACCCACGCCTGCACGGCGGGCAACACGCTTCAGCTGACGCTCGGTCAGGGGAATGTCGGTGGCGATCAGCATGATGATAGAGCCCTTGTCCTGCTGGGCTTCCAGCTTGTCCTTGATCTCCTGACCCATGTGACGACCTTCTATCAGCAGACGACCTGCGCCGCCAAAGTTGGACATGACCAGTGCGCCCACGGTGTACTCCTTGTCATCCAGCTTGACGATACGGGAGGCAGAACCGATGCCGCCCTTCAGACCCAGACAGCACATACCGGTGCCCGAGCCAACGACACCTTCCTCGAACTCCTCGCTACAGTTGGCCAGAGCCTCAAAAACGTGCTCTTCCTTCACGTGCAGACCGCGAATATCGTTGAGGGTGCCGTCATTGCACTCACAGACCAGAGGGTTCACAGTACCGGTCTTCACGCCGATGTCCTCATTCTGCTGCAGCATATACTTGATGAGGGCGGTGGCGGCAGTACCGATGCTCAGGGTGTTGGTCATAATGATGGGTGTCTCGATGGTGCCGAGCTCCTCCACCTGCACCAGACCCATGGTCTTGCCGAAGCCATTGATGACGCAGGAAGAAGCCATGACCTTCTCCTGGAACAGATTGCCCTCATGAGGCAGAATGGCGGTAACGCCGGTATTGATGTCGGCGCCGTCACGGATAGTCACATGACCCACCTTCACGCCGGGAACGTCGGTGATCAGATTGCGCTGGCCGGGCGTGCCGCGGCCGATCTTGATGCCGGATTCTTTGTTCAGACCCATAATTTTCTCCTCGCTATTCTGTAATATGATTTAAGAAATCTCGAATGTTTTCAAACACATAGGCAGGCTTTACGTCGGATGCCGCCAGATCCTCCAGAGTGGCCTCACCGGACAGCACCAGCACGGTATCGATGCCGGCATTCACGCCGCTTTTGATGTCTGTATAGAGGCGATCGCCCAGCCAAATAGCCTGTTCCTTTGAAAAGCCAGACTGCTTTACAGCAAGCTCCACCATATGAGGCTGCGGCTTTCCGATGACCTGCGGACGGCGTCCGGTGGCACGATAAAGCATCTCTGCCACACTGCCGCAGTCGGGAACGCTGCCATACCAGGTAGGACAGACCCAGTCGGGATTGGTGGCGATATATTCTACGCCTCGGTTGAGTAAGATACAGGCATCCTCCAGCTTTTGGAAGGTCAGCTCGGTGTCAAAGCCCATGCACAGACAGTCCACATCGTCCTCCAGCCGGTCGGTGACGGGCAGGCCGCCCTCCCGCAGCTGTTGCTTGAAGGAATTGGTGCCAAAAGCATAAATCTTGCAAAAAGATCGCTTCTGCAAATGCAGCACGGTGGCATTGACCGAAGTAAAAAAATCCTCCGGGCAGGCTTCAATCCCCAACCGTTTGAGCTTGTCCACATAGCTGCTGACACTTTTGGAGGAATTGTTGGTGAGATACATGGCGCGGCCGCCGATGCGCTGCACATGAGTCAAAAAATCCAGCGTGCCGTCGAACAGCTGGTCGTCCAGATAAATGGTGCCGTCCATATCCAGCAAAAACAGACGTTTATCCTTTAATTCGGCCATTTTCCCACCTCACTTTTCTGCTTTATGATACCGTTTCCTGCCCGGAAAGTCAACAGGCAGCGGAAAATACCGCTGCCTGCCATTGGTTTTTAGCCCGAAAACGGAATCATCATCAGCTGACCGGGCACCAGCCGGGAGGACGCATCCAGATTGTTTGCCGCAAGAATCTGCTGGGTGCGGCTGCCGTACTGCTTGGCGATGCTCCAGACGGTCTCCTGCTCCTCCACCGTCCGCAGCACCAAGGTACCTGCCGGTGGGACAGCCCGACGCTTTTCCCCATCCAAGGTACAGCGGCTCACCTGCACACAGGGCTGCTCGATCAGTCCCCTGCCCTTCAGTACGCCTGTAAAGCGGATGCGAATGGCTCCGTTCTCTGCCTGCGCGCTTACATTCTGCCATCCGGCTCGCACCGTAAGCTGACTGGCATTTACCACATCCTGTCCCACCACCTTCATGGTGTGCTCGGCGCAATGAAGCCGCCCTGCGGCACAGCAATACAACAGGCGGAAGCTGTAAATCCCGCCCATGCAGCCCCGGTCATCCACAAAGCCCCGGGCGCGCACACGACAGTCCATCACCGATACAGCCGCCTCCTGGGGCTGGCAGGTATCTTCCACAGGGAT
>CAZVRM010000048.1:0-3548 GCA_964629605.1 uncultured Oscillospiraceae bacterium | reverse complement strand
ACCTGTGAAAAGGGGATCTGATATTCCTGCTGCCGCAGCTGCCCTTCCAGGAAAAATACCGTCTGAATGCAGGCGCTCCCGCGCAGCATCACTTTTCCGGAAAGCACCCGCTGTTCCTCCTGCTTCCAATCCACATGATAATGGAGTAAGCGACCGGCAGAACCAATCTGCAGTTCATCGGCAGCCACCAGTTTTTTCTCCGCCACCATCCGCAGAAGATCCAGTTCCACGGTATCACACAGGATCTGAATATCCTCTTCATCGCTTCCTGTGGCAGTTTCGGTCACCAGCAGGGATTCCTTCTGATAAACCTGCACATAGGCTGCGATTTGTGCCTGTAGCTGCAGCTTGCGTGGATTGCGGATCTGTGCATCGCAGCGCAGCACCTCTACCCGGAGCTGTGCCACACTGTCCTCCCGACAACCGGTTGCTTCTACTTCCATCGTGAACGGAACACTGCCCCGGATCGTTTGCCAGCGATCCTCCTCTTCTTCCTGACAAAAGGCTTCCAGTTCCACTGTCCCCTCAACCATCACGCAATCCTGCCGCAGGGTCTTTTGTTTCACCTGACAAACGGCAAAAGACGTCAGGACGCTGTAGACATCGGCCTGGGTATCCGGGACGATGACCTCCAGAGAGACCTCTTTCTGCTGCTCAGCCTGCGGCAGGACGGTATATTTTTCATAGCTGTTCTGGATCAGTTCCATGCTTGTTCTCCTTCCCTTTGGGCTTTTGTCACATGGATATGAAAAAAAGAGGTCAAAAAGACCTCTTTTTTCAAAGAATTGCTTGATAAATCTGCTCCTCGGCATCAGCTAAGGACACGTCTTCTGTCAATAATTTTTCGCATAACAATGGGGAAAAATCTCTTTCTCTCCACCATTTTCTCATGGCCTCTGCACCAAAATCTGCTCGATTAGGCTTTGTCTGATGCCGAGCCAGCGTTTCCTCAAAGGAAATGTCATAATAGTAAGCGAAGATATGCTCTTTTCCGAACAGCTTAACAGCCTCTTCAAACAGAGAATGATAAATATCGGCATATAAGATGCCTTCCAAAATCGTTACCTGTGAATGTTCATGACCATACCGAAGCAATTCGATCAGCAATGCAATCGCCGGCGTGCCTGGTTCATCTTTGACCCACAACATCTCCCGCCGGATAACATCCTGCGCGACCACCATAGTATTGCGGCCCAGGCGATGCTGTAGTCGCCTTGCGAGTGTACTCTTCCCGCTTCCGGAGTTTCCCCGCAGAACGATCAATTTCGGCTTCATTTCCATAGCTTTTGCGCCGCCACTTCTTCATAGAGCATACAGTAGCTCTCGTAGCGAGATTTTGCGATCTCACCCCGTTCCACGGCCTCTCGCACGACGCAGCCGGGTTCCTTGATGTGTTTGCAATCGGTAAAACGGCACTGGGCAAAAAACTGGTCGATCTCAGGAAAATACTGCTGCAGGTTTTCCTTGGTCAACTTTTCCATACGCACCGCATCAAAAGTAGAAAACCCGGGCGTATCGGCTACAAAACCGCCGTTATCCAGTTGGAATAGCTCCACATGGCGTGTGGTATGACGGCCTCGGGCGATTTTTTCGCTCATATCCCCCACCTGCAGTCCAAAGCGGCTGTCGATACGGTTCAGGATACTGGACTTTCCGATAGCAGAATTTCCGGTAAAGGCACTGATCTTGCCGGCAAGCATGGCTTTTACTTCCTCCACACCCTCGCCGGTGACCGCACTGGCTCGAAGCACCGGGAAACCGGCCTTTTGATAGGCGTGGTACAGATCCACGCTGTCATGCAGGTCAGATTTGTTCAGCAGAATTACCGGCTGGATACCCTGATAAAGGGCCACCACAGTCACCTTGTCGATCAAATACGGATCGGTGACAGGCGGCGCCTGCGATGCCAGAATCACCAATTGGTCAATGTTGGCAATAGCAGGCCGGATCAAGCCATTTCGCCGGGGCAGCCGCTCGGTGATGTATCCGCCATCATCGGTGATTCGCAGTTCCACATATTCTCCCGCGGCCAGCAGGTTTTTCTGGTGCTTGATCTTCGCACTGGCGCGGCAGCGCAAAATCTGGCCTTCACAGGCCACATCGTAGTTGCCGCCGATTCCTTTAATAACAACGCCTTGTTTCTTGATCTCCATTAAAACACGACCATTTCCTGAGAATAGGGCTGGCGATTCTGATAAACTTCCACCAGATGCTCGCCCTCGACTGCAACCAACGAGATGGTTACCGACGTCTGATCAATGTCCACGTTGCTGTTGTAAACCGTAACGCCGTCCAGCATGACCCAGACTTCCACGGGCAATCCGCTCTCAATGATCGGAATGGTATATTCTACCACTTTCTCAACGGGGGGCGGCGGCTCAATGCTGATGGTAAAGGCCACGGTAGAACCCTTCTCCACCTCAGTCAGCGCCTCCACGCTCTGGTAAATGACCTGTCCGGGTGTGCCTTCGTATTCTTCATAAACAATGGGATCCCAGTTGAGTCCGGCAGCCTCCAACCGTGTCAGCGCTTCATTCTCAGAGCAACCCATCAAATTGGGCATTTCCACCAGAATGATCTCCGGACCCTTGCTGACGGTCAGCGTAACGGTGTCTCCGGCAGTCATCTCTGTGTTTGCAACAGGATCAGTGCGGATGACATAGCCGTTGGGTACTTCATCATTAAACTCGGGCGTTCCTTCTATGCAAATCACGCCCAGACGCTCCAACTCAATTTTGACCTGTCTGGCCTCCTGACCGGCATATTCCGGCAGCTGGAAGGTCTTTGCGCCACGGCTGATGTTGACCGTAATGGTACCGCCCTTTTCGATCTTGCGGCTGCCCTCGGGACTTTGCTCGATGATCTTGCCGGCATCCACCGATTCATTATAGACATACTCGCCTTCCACAATGTTGAAATCGGCATAAGTAGGATCGGCAATCACCTGAGAGTAGTACAGACCAATCAGATTGGGCGTGCTCAGCTTGGAATCCTTCTGATCGCCATAGGGATCCAGTACGGACTTCACAAAATAACCTGCACCGTAACAGAAGATCAAAACTGCGATCACGCTGAACAGCAGTGCACCGGGCAGAGGCGAACGCTCACGCCGTTCCTTTTCCTTCTTTTTCTTCTTTTTGGTCTCAGGCGCCACTTCTTCCACCTCTTTGTCGGGAGCATCTTCCACGGGCGGTTGGATCCCGTCTTCCGTTTCCTCTCGTCTGCGCTTTTCCTGCGCACGGCTTTCGGCCTCCAGAATAGCGGCCACTTCGCCGGTATTATGCAGCTTTCTTGTGGCATCCAGATCGGAAACCGGCTCGGTTACGGATGTGCTTTCCTCTTTGGCAATGCTCAGTTTGAACTGCTGTGCATTCTGGAAGGCTTCCAGATCGGCCAGAATCTGGCTGGCATTGGTATAGCGGCGGGACAGGTTGGGATTCATGGCCTTCATGGTGATCTCTTCCAGCTGCTCGGGCACATTCTCGGCAAAAATCGAGGGCGGCAGAGCGATGGAATTGATATGCTGCAAGGCAATGGACACAGGTGTA
>CAZVRM010000047.1:0-9182 GCA_964629605.1 uncultured Oscillospiraceae bacterium | reverse complement strand
TGTGGTTGGAAAGCATATACCCCGCAATCTCTTTGGACTTTGTTTGTACAATTTCAGCAAATGTATCATTGTTCATACAGTATGCAGTAAGCTTTGCAAGGTCATACGCAGTCGAATAATGGGTTTCTCCATCCAATCCACTTGAATTATCAAAGTGGGTATTAGATAACCCAAGTTCAGTCGCTTTTTGGTTCATTGCTGCAACGAAACCCGCTTCCCCATCCTGATGCAATCCTGCCAATGCTACCGCTGCATCATTCCCGCTCACAAGAAGAAGGCCATACAGTAAATCCAATACACTTACCTGCTCCCCGGGCTTCAGATACATACTGGAACCTTCGATTCCGCACCACTGGGGCTGAATCGAAATAATCTGCGTCAAATCATATTGCTCAAGCGCAATGATTGCCGTCATGATCTTTGTTGTGCTGGCCATGCCACGCATAACGGATGATTCTTTTTCATAAAGGATCGTATCACTTAAAGGATCATACAACACGGCACTTGCTGCACTGACTGTTGGGCTGTCTGTGGCAAATACGACAGTACAACAACCGATGCACAGGAGCAAAAGTAACCCAAAAGTACGTTTTATCAAGACAATCACCTGCCTGTATACCATACGGGCAGGTGAAGGATTTTATGCAGGTTTAGTAGACAGGGGACTCCTCTGACTTTTCTTTTTTCAAAACGTCGGTCTTGAATTTATCAACGATCCCGGGAATCATATCCACAGCCTTGTCTAACGTGGAATTTGCAGGGGGATCCACATACAGCATACGGACATTACCGTTGGAAATCACAACAAATGCCTGCGGACTAATGGTAACACCGGCACCACTGCCTGCGCCAAAACGAATATTAGTGCCATCGGTTCCGCCTGATGCAAAGCCAAAGGTGACCTTGGATACTGGGATCAACGTGGTGCCATCAGGTGTGGTAATGGGCTGACCGACAACAGTATTTACATCGATCATTTCACGGAGCTTCTGCATAGTCAGATTCATAGCATCATGAATGTTGCTCATGGGTTATGCCACCTTTCTCTTCATCAAGTTGGTTGTATTTCTTAAGTTTAGAATCAATTTTCAGAAAATGAATCAGCAGAACGATAGCTGCAATCAGGAGACGTAAGGGACATACCGCCAAAGTTGCATCTGCTAAAACAGTGATTTTTTCGCCTTCAAAATCCGCATCAACGGCAATATCTGTCTTTTGGATACGTAAATTTCGATCTAAAACAGGATAAACAGCCGAAACGCCGGCTGAAACCCGTCCATATAGTAAAGCGGTTGCTGCCGCATCACTTCCGGCGATTTTTAAATGACAGGTCAGATTCTGAATGACCAATCTTCGGCGCATGGTACCAAGTGCCTCGGCACCTAAGCGAATAAAATCGCAAATGACTTCCCAAGTAAGCTTTTTCTTAGGCTTTTTGGATTTTTTCTTCTGTGTCTCTTTCGTTTTATCTGCCGCTTGTGTTTTTTCTTTTTTAGGCTTCTTCTTCATGGGAAAAATCCGCACAGAAACCGGCCCCAAACCAATCCACACCTGCAGTACACCGTCAAAGCGCACCCGTGTGTGAACAGGCAGAAGCAAAAGAAAAAGCAAAAACAGCAGGAAGCCAAGAAGCACCCAACCCAAGATTTTCAGCAACTCAAGACTCCTCCCCTATTTCCTCGCTTTCTTCCGCTGCAGTAACCGTATCGCCCTCCAACTCCTGGAAAGTTAACTGCTGAGGATCCGGCTCGCCAAAAGACTCCAGTGCAGGCAGCTGACTGACAGAGCTTAAGCCAAATGCACGCAGGAAAGTTTCGGTGGTCTGATACAAAATAGGACGACCGGGAACATCCAAACGACCACAGTCTTCCACCAACCCCTTGTCTACCAAACTGCCCAGGGTATAGGTACTGTCTACGCCTCGAACCTGTTCAATATAGGTCTTGGTGACCGGCTGCTTATAAGCAATGATTGCAAGAACCTCCAATGCAGAGGGCGTCAGATTTTGCGGTTTCCGCGTCTCCAGCGTATTCCGAACCGCCTGTGCATAGTCTGCCCGGGATGCCAGCTGATAACGATCATCCAAACGAAGAAGCTTAATGCCACGCAGATTGAAATCATAATAGTCCGCCAAAGACTGGGCGGCAGTGCGTAAAGTCTGCTTGTCCGTCTGTAATACAGCGCACAACTTTCCCTCGCTTACCGAGTCACCGGCAGCGAACAGTACAGCCTCAAGTGCACACTCCAATTCACGCAGTTCCGTCGTCTTCTCGATCATCTTCCACCTGCGGCGCATTTAGCGCCTGTTCCTCTCTCGTTGCTAAACGAAGAGTGCAATCGCCCTCTTCAGTCTCCTCAATCATGATTTTGCGAACTTTGGAAAGCTCCAGTACCGCCAGAAAAATTGCAACGATCTCTGAGCGGCTCTGAGCCGAAAGCACCAGCTTTTCAAAGCTAAGCTTTGGAGTTGTCACGAACAGCTGCACAATATGGCTGATTTTCTCATCCACAGGCACGGTTTCACGACCGACAATGCCCTGAAAGGCCGTTACAGGCGGCGGCAATTTACGCTGCGCACGCTGCAGAATATCCTCCAGAGCCCGGGTCAACACTTCGTAGGAATAACTGCCAATGAAAGCCGTCTTTTCCTTCTCCAGCTGCTCCTGACCTTTTACAAAAATATCTCTGCCAATCTGCGCGCGCAAACTGAGCGCACTTCCTGCTTCTTTGATGCGTTGATATTCCAACAAAGCTTCTACCAGACCGGCACGGGGATCTTCCTCATTGTCCTCTTCATACACAGGCAACAGCATCTTGGACTTGATATACATCAGCTGGGCAGCCATGGTAATAAACTCCGAGGCAACATCCAAATCAAATTCCTGCATCTGGCGGATATATTCCAGATACTGCTCCAGAATCACCGCGATGGGAATATCCTTGATCTCCACCTTATTCTTGGAAAGCAGATGCAAAAGCAGATCCAGAGGGCCATCAAAGACCTCCAGATGGAATGTAACTTCTTTCATCTGCTTCCTCCTTTTAGAATTATCCGGAGGATGCGTTTTACGCGCATCCTCCGAACAGAATTAATTAGACGATGTCGTTGCGGATCAGATCTTCGTAGGTCTCGCGGCGGACAACTTCCTGGGTGGTGCCGTCTTCCTTCACCAGCACGATGGGAGCGCGGGGAACACGGTTATAGTTGGAAGCCATGGAGAAGTTGTAAGCACCGGTAGCAAAGACGCACAGAATGTCCTCGGCCTTAGCGGTCTGGAACATCAGGTCGCGGGCAACCAGGTCACCGGACTCGCAGCAGCGACCGGCAATGGTCTGCAGCTTGTCCTTGGGAGCGTCGGCGCGATTGGCAACAACCGCGTCGTAAGCAGCCTGATACAGAGCGAAACGGGGGTTGTCGGGCAGACCGCCGTCAACAGAAACATAGGAACGAGCGTCCTTGATGTCGCGGACGGAACCGACGGTGTACAGAGTGCAGCCGGCGGCACAGACCATGGAACGACCGGGCTCGATGACGATCTCGGGAACCTCGCGGCCAGCCTTGGCAGCCTCAGCACGCAGAACCTCGCCCATGGCGTCGATCTTCTCGCTGAAGGTACCGGGCTCATCTTCGGGCATGTACTTGACGCCGAAGCCGCCGCCCACGATCAGCTCTTCCATCTTGATGTTCAGTTCCTTCTCAACCTTGCAGAAGAAGTCGAACATGATCTTGGCAGCGCGGGCAAAGCCGTCAATGGAGAAAACCTGAGAACCGATATGGCAGTGCAGACCGGCGAACTCCAGGTGCTCATGCTCCAGGATGTACTTGGACATACGCATAGCGTCGCCGTCCTCGATACCGAAGCCGAACTTGCAGTCGTTCTGGCCGGTGGAGATGAACTCGTGGGTGTCGGCATGGACGCCGGGCTTGACGCGGAACAGAACGCGCTGCTTCACGCCCTTCTTGGCGCAGATGGCTTCGATACGATCGACTTCCTCAAAAGCGTCGATGATGATGGAACCGATGCCGCATTCAACGGCCATCTCCAGCTCGGCGACAGTCTTGTTGTTGCCGTGGAAGTGCAGGTGCTTGGGATTGAAGCCGGCCTTCAGAGCGGTATACAGCTCGCCGCCGGAAACCACGTCAGCGTGGATGCCTTCGGAAGCCAGAATGGGATACAGGAAGCGGGCGCACAGGGCCTTGCTGGCGTAAGCAACCTTGTAGTTCTCACCGAAGTTGCGCTTCATGGCGGTGGTGAACTCACGGCAGTTCTCGCGCAGCTGGCTCTCGCTCATAACATAAGCGGGAGTGCCGTACTGCTTGGCCACGTCGATCAGATCGACGCCGTCCATGTGCAGATGACCGTTGTCAGCGATAGTGAAATGCTTGCTGTAGTAGGTTTTCATATCAATTCTCCTCTATTGCGTTTTGAATATCTGCTTTTAATTGATCACAATTTGTACCCTTTTCAGCCGAGAACGGAATGAGCACATCCTCTTCACTCAGCATCAAAGTTTCCCGGATTCTGGCCAGATTGGGCTCGATCTCACTCTTTTTGAGTTTATCCAGCTTGTTGGCAACCACTGTCAGCGGACAGCCGTAATGGCGCACCCAGGTGACCATGGTTACGTCGTCAGCGGTAGGCTTGTGCCGTGCGTCAACGATCATATAGATTCGGGAGATATGTTCCTGATCGACGGCGAAATATTCATCGATCAGTTTGGAATAACGATCCCGTTCTTCCTTAGAGGTTTTGGAATAGCCATAACCGGGCAGGTCAATGAGCCAGCCTTTGTCCTCCACCCGAAACAGGTTAACAAACACTGTTTTACCGGGCATGGAACTGACGCGGGCAAAGCCCTTCTTCCCTACCACCTGGTTAATGGTAGAGGATTTTCCCACATTGGAGCGACCAACAAACACCACACGGGGCTGATCGTCGGTAGGAAAATCTTTCATTTTTGCGGCACTGCGAACAAATACCGTTTTACGAAAATCCATACTTCCCTCTCGCTTCTGTTATTGGCGAATGGTGGCACGATTTCCGTGACCAACATTTACCTGGGGCGGAATTGCCGGGATGGGTTCTTCTTTGATGGGGGCTGCGGAAGCGTGGTGCAGTTCAAATACCGTGTCCAATACCTGATCCATATGGTTGACCAGCACAAAGGACAGGTTCTCGCGCACCAGAGGATCTACATCATCCAAGTCCTTTCGGTTTTCTTCGGGAATGATGACGGTAGAGGCGTGATTGCGGTAAGCAGCCATGGTTTTTTCACGCAAACCGCCGATAGCTAACACACGGCCGCGCAGGGTGATTTCGCCGGTCATGGCAATGTTCTTTGCCACAGGGCGGCCGGTCAGTGCGGAATAGACTGCGGTTGCAGTGGTAATACCCGCCGAGGGGCCATCCTTGGGGACAGCGCCTTCCGGAAAATGAATGTGAATGTCTTTCTTGGTATGGAAGTCCTGAGGCAGCCCCAGCACATCGGCGCGGCTGCGCAGGTAAGTGATGGCGGCCTGGGCAGATTCCTTCATCACGTCGCCCAAATTGCCGGTGGTGACGATTTTTCCGCTGCCTTCCACTGCCATTACTTCAACTTCCAGCATTTCACCGCCGGCAGAAGTCCAGGCAAGTCCATTGACAACGCCGCACTCTGGGTTCTCCAGCGGCTGCTCGGGCTTGAAGGGCGGTGTGCCCAGATATTTGGGCAGGTTTTCGGTAGTAAACTGCAGCGAACGCTTGCCGGTTTCGCTCATATGCTTGGCGGTTTTGCGGCACAGCTTGGCGATCTCGCGCTCCATGCTGCGCACGCCGGATTCTCTGGTGTAGCAAGAAATGACCATCTGCAGTGCAGCGTCATCCAGACGGAAATTCTGCGCACGCAAACCATGCTTTTTCAGCTGTTTGGGAATGATGTGCTTTCTGGCGATCTGCACCTTCTCTACGTCGGTGTAACCGGGCAGATCAATGACTTCCATACGATCCAGCAGAGGGCCGGGAATAGCATGCTTATCATTTGCGGTAGTAATAAACAGTACGTCGCTCAGATCGAAAGGCAGCTCCACAAAATGATCGCGGAACGCTACGTTCTGTTCGGTATCAAACACTTCCAGCAAAGCGGAAGAGGGATCACCTTTGTAGTCACTGCCCAACTTGTCGATCTCGTCCACAAGGATCAGGCAGTTGCGGCTGCCGGCCTGACGGAGCGCATTGATGATACGTCCCGGCATAGCACCGATATACGTCTTTCTGTGACCGCGGATCTCGGCCTCGTCCCGAACACCGCCCAGGCTCAGTCGTGCATAATCACGACCCATGCATCGGGCAATGGAACGTGCCACCGAAGTCTTACCCACACCGGGAGGGCCGGCCAGACAAAGGATCTGACCCTTGACACCGCCGGTGAGATTCTTAACAGCAAAGAACTCCAGAATACGCTCCTTGACCTTATCCAGACCATAGTGGTCTTCGTCCAGGATAGCGCGAGCCTTGCGAATATCGTCATTTTCTTCCCGGGTATCCATCCAAGGAAGCTCCAGACAAACATCCAGATAGGTGCGGGAAACACCGCTTTCGGGAGAAGTGGGCTGCATTTTGGAAAGGCGCTTGACCTCCTTCAGCAGTTTTTCCTCCACTTCCTCGGGCATGGCTTTGGAAGCGATTTTATTGCGGTATTCCTGGGCATCCTGAGAGGCATCCTCCCCTTCACCCAGTTCTTCGTTGATGGCCTTGATCTGTTCACGCAGGTAGTAGTCCCGCTGACCCTTGTCCATCTGTGCCTTGACCTTTTCCTGAATATCCTGTTCCAGATGGAGGATCTCCAGTTCCTCGGTCAGCAGGCGCAGCATGAGCGCCATACGGCGGCGCGGCTCCTGTACCTCCAGAATCCGCTGCTTGTTCTCAAAAGTCATCTGCACATTCTGTGCGATGTAATCGCACAGAGCGCCGGGCTCTCTTGCGGCCATGACATTCATAATCACGTCACTGGCCATCTGCGGAACAAGGGTGGTGTATTCCATGAACAGTTCCTGGGCGTTGCGCACCATGGCTTGATCACGTTTGGTAACACGGCTGATCTCCATTTCGGGAAGCAGCTCGATATTGGCAGTTAAAAAGGGTTCTTCGTCGACAATTTCGTGCATCAATGCGCGGTGCTTACCCTCTACCAGGACACGGATGTTATCTCCGGGGATCTTCAGAATCTGACGCACCTTGCAATAGGTGCCCAGATCATACAAATCAGACTGGCTGGGATTGTCCACTGCAACATCACGCTGGGTGACCAGGAAAATACGCTGACCGTTGGCCATTGCATATTCCATAGCACGAATCGACTTCTGCCGGCCCACATCAAAGTGAAACAGTGCGCCCGGAAAAACGGTAATCCCCCGTAAAGCAAGCGTAGGTACTTGGCTTACGACTTTGTTTGCGGCAGGTGTTGTTTTCATTGGGTTCCTCCTGTGGAAATCTACGCTAAAACATAATTACTCTAATTATGATATTTTAGCATAGGAATCATGATATTTCAACCCTTTAACGGAACTCTGAACAGCAAAAAGCAGGCCTTTTCGGCCTGCTTTGTTTATATAGATTTCCTTTGCTTATAGATTCTGGGCAGCAGCAGGCATACCACAATGCCTGCAAAAACAAAAATCACCTGTACCAAGGCCGTGCTGTGCAGCGCATCCACCGCAGCCTGCACTTTTGCTTCGGCCTCTGCCATTCCTCCGGTGATCAGCGTTTTGGTTCCGCTGGCAAGCGCGGAAGAAAACATAGGGACAAACAACGCAACGCCAAAGGGCGCCGACATATCCCGGAAAACATTATAGGTGCCCGAGCCTGAGCCGGCGGTCTTGGAATCGAGCCCCGAGAGCACAACTTTTAAAAAAATCGTACCGTTTCCGCCCAGCCCCAAACCAATCAAAAACATGGAAACGCACATCAGCAGCAAGCCTGTAGCGGCCGTAAACAACAGCTGGCAGGCGGCTCCGGCAGCAACAAACAGCAGAGCAAATGCTGCAACCGTTCGTGGCTCCTTTTTGTCCGCCAAGGGGCCAATTACCACCGTTCCCAGCGTCATACCCACATACATGACCGAGGTAGCGATACCGGACAGCGTTCGATCCCCCGTGGTAACGATTGCAAAAGTGATGATGTTCGTCATACAGGATTGCAACAATCCCTGAGAGAGAAAGAGAACCATGACCGGCAGAACAAACTGCTTTCGAGCCATAAAAGTCCCATTCAAAATGGGACTTTTAGCTTTTCGTTCTGCAAATACCAACAAAATCAGCGAAAGGAGTCCGATACCAATGCTGATCAGCGTAGGCGTAGCGCCCCAGCCGTCGTTTTGACCAAACGTTGGGATCGACAGCAGCATAGAAAAAAAGACAACCACCAGCACAGCGCCTGCATAGTCAAAAGGCTGGGGCACTTCCCTTTTCTGTATCTGCTTTTTTATCATAAAAAAGCAGGCTGTCCAAGCAGCTGCTGCGAACACAACGCAGATATATAAAACCAGTCGCCACCCTGCTCTGCTCAAGATAATTCCGCCTATCGTTGGCCCGAAAATAACCATACCGCAGGAAAGTACCATGTAGAGCATAAAGCCCTGACCAAGCTTTTCCTGCGGAAATTCAGTCATAATATATGCCATAACCACAGGTGCAATGGCCGCAGCACCAACGCCGGCAATAAAACGAAACAGCATCAACAGAAGCACTGCACCTTCGGGCGTAATAGCAGCCAGCAAAGGGCCTGCCGTAAATAAACCAAGTCCAAACAACAACGTGGCACGTCGCCCGATCATATCAGCCAGTTTACCCATGATGGGTGCAGCCACCGCAGCCCCCAGTGAATAAGCCAACGCAAACCAGGTGACCATAGTTTCCGGTAATCCCCAATCTGCTACGATATTGGGTGGAACAGCGGCAGTGATGCCACCGCAAAGACTAAGCACCGCTGCAGCAATCCCGTAAGGAATAAAGCCGTGGATATAGGTACGATCGTTATGATTCAACAGAACTCCTCCCAACCGTTTATACAACGGTATCATTTGGTGGAGTTATTGTTTGCGTTCCCCCGATGATTATTACTGTGCAAAAGAAAAAGGCGGCTGAACGCCGCCTGAGACTGTCAAAGAACCGCTTCGCTGGGTTCTTTTCGACAATTTGGTTCCGC
>CAZVRM010000046.1:0-9301 GCA_964629605.1 uncultured Oscillospiraceae bacterium | reverse complement strand
GACCATTTTCAGAATACGCTCTACCTCGCCGCCAAAGTCAGCGTGGCCGGGGGTATCAACAATATTGATTTTGGTATCTTTGTACTGCACAGCAGTGTTTTTCGCCAGAATGGTAATTCCGCGCTCTCTTTCCAGGTCATTGGAATCCATCACGCGATCGACCACCGCCTGATTTTCGCGATAGACACCGCCCTGTTTGAGCATCTCATCCACCAGCGTCGTTTTACCGTGGTCTACGTGGGCAATGATGGCAATATTTCTCAAATCATTGCGAACCATTGTCATATTCCTCCAAACATATTTTTTAACAATTTATTATACGCTCCATTTTTAGAAAAAGTCAAATAAAATTATCGAATACGGTGTAAAACAGTAAAAATTCAGAAATTCTTAAGGAAAAATGATTGTAACTAATCTATGAATTTGCTATGATATAAAATTGGAGGGATGTAAAAATGCATCGTAATCGAATCCGATTTCTCGCAATTTTGTTGCTTTGTCTGATACTTGCAGGTTGTGGTACCAACCAGCCTCAAGCAGTTCTTCCACAGGAACCCGATTCGTCTCAACCGGAACAGTCCGAACAAAAGCCGGAGCCTGAACAGGTTATCGAACCAGATATAACGCCCGAACCGGAGCCTCTGCCTGAACCGGAACCCGAACCGGAGCCGATCTCCATCAGAATCACGGCAGCCGGTGATAATTTGCTGCATAATTCTGTATCCTTTGCCTGTGCACTGCCGGAAGGTGGGTACGACTTCAATCCGGTTTATGAAAATATTAAGAAAATCATTGAAGGCAGCGACATCGCCTTTATCAATCAGGAAGTCATGCTGACCGGCGAGGCCGGTGCATACCCCAATCTGGCCGCACCCACGGAAAACGCTGACGCGTTGATTGCTGCAGGCTTCAATGTAATCAACCTTGCCACCAATCACACACTGGACAAAGGTGTTTCCGGCCTGGAAACCTGTCTGGAAACCGTTCATGCAAGGCCTTTTGATGCTGTTTTGGGTGCTTTCCGTACTGAAGAGGAGTCCACCCAGCTTTGCATTGTAGAAAAGCAGGGAATTCGATTTGGATTTCTGTCTTATACTTACGGGCTGAACGGCTATCGGCTGCCTGCGGACAAGCAGTGGAAGATTGCATTGATTGACGAGCAAAAGATCCAAAATGATCTGGCTGCCATTCGTCCGGAATGTGATTATCTGATCGTCTCCATGCATTGGGGAAATGAATATCAAACCGCAGAAAGTACCTATCAGAACGAGTTGGCGCAGCTTTTGTGCGATGGTGGTGCTGATTTGATCATCGGAACCCATCCCCATGTGCTGCAGCCTATGAAATGGCTGGAGCGAGAGGACGGTCACAAGACACTTTGCGCTTATTCCCTGGGTAATTTTGTGTCCAATCAGCATAAGCGTGCGACCATGCTGGGCGGTATTCTGGAAGTGGAACTGCTGTTTGATGAGGACGGTACACTGTTGGAAACCTCTTCCGCCGGTGTAATTCCTACGGTGACCCATTATAAGAAAGGGCATTATACGATTTACCAGTTGTGTGAATATACCGACGAGCTGGCAGCCGAACATGGAATGCAGGGTTACGAAACACCCTTCAATATGACCTATCTTACCGAGCTTTCCAATAAGATCTTGGGCGAAAACGCCATCACCTGGGAGGGTGAACATGACTGATTTTTGCGGGTTTACACCTAAAAACCGATTTTTTCTGGCTCCGATGGCCGGAATCACCGATGCTGCCTTTCGTACCATCTGTGCGGATTTTGGGGCTGCGGTGACCTATACCGAGATGGTCAGCGCTAAAGCGCTGGTCTATGATGACCGGAAGACCGCCGGTTTGCTGGAAATGCAGGCCGATCATCGCCCCTGCGGCGCTCAGCTCTTTGGCAGTGAGCCCGACGTAATGGCAGAAGCCGCCCGAAAGACAGTGGAGATCTGCAAGCCGGACTTTATTGACATCAACATGGGTTGTCCGGTACCCAAAATCTATAACAATGGTGAGGGCAGCGCACTGATGGGCAAGCCCGAACTTGCGGCAGAGATCGTTACCGCTATGAAAAATGCGGTGAACGTTCCCATTACCGTTAAATTCCGCAGCGGTATCCGGGAGGATTTCCGAAACTGCGTGGAGTTCGCCAGACGAATGGAAGCAGCTGGAGCTGATGCCATGTGTATTCATGGGCGCACCCGGGTGCAAATGTATAGCGGCAGCAGCGATCGAAATATGGTAAAGGCGGTGAAAGAAGCCGTTTCCGTGCCGGTTATCGCCAGCGGTGATGCCTTCAGCGGACAGGAATGTTTGGATATTCTCTCTGAAACCGGGGCGGATTTTGTCATGATCGCCCGGGGCGCCGAAGGGTATCCCATGATCTTTTCCGATTGTCTGGCTTTGGAAGCCGGAAAAACGCCGGAAACCTATACTTGTGCACAATTTGTGGAAGTCATGCGGAAACACGCCGTGCTGACCTGTCAGCAAAAGGCAGAATCCCGTGCCATGCCCGAGCTGCGGAAGCATATGCTTTGGTATCTGGGACGACTGAAGGGCGCAAAGCCTTTTAAGCCCAGAATGGCACAAATCTCAACGTTGGATGAGTTTTTTAAACTCTGCGAGGAATTGGAGCAGCAACAGTTTGACATAAAGGGGTGAGTCCATGTCGAACGAAAAAGCGCTGGTCCAGCAGGCAAAGGCAGGTGACCGGAATGCTTTTGCCGCACTGGTCTCAGCTTATGAAACGAAAATCTATAATTTAGCCCTGCGTTATCTGGGAAATCGGGAGGATGCCATGGATGCCTCTCAAGAGGTGTTTCTGCGAGTCTTTCGATTTTTACCCGGATTTCAGGAAGAAAGTGGCTTTTCTACCTGGATCTACCGGATTGGCGTGAACGTTTGCAAGGATATTCTCACAAAGCAAAGCCGACGCAATGAGCAATCTATTGAGATGGAGGATGAGGATGAGGAGCGGCGAACGATTGATATTGTTGACTGCCGCTATGCACCGGAGCAAGTCCTCGAAAACGCCGAACTTCGAACGATGCTTTCAAGTGCGATTGCATCTTTACCAGATCAGCAACGGGAAGTGATCGTGCTGCGGGATATACAGGGCCTTAGTTACGAAGAGATTGCAAGTGTCCTTTCTCTGGAGTCAGGAACGGTAAAATCCAGACTGTCCAGAGCGCGAGAAAATCTTCGAAAAAAATTATTACAAAACGGGAACATTTTTGGCTTTTCAGCGTCTAAACTATCGAAAGGAGGGAAAACACATGAGATCCTGTGAGGAAATTGAAATTTTAATAAATCTTTATTTGGATGATATGTTGACCTCCGAAGAACAGCAGGTGCTGAAGGCACATTTGGAAATCTGTCCCGATTGCCGTGCACATATGGAAGAACTTTGTGCCATGAAAGCGATGCTCGGTCAGATGGAAGAGCCTGCTCCCGCTGAACTGCATGATCGTATCCTTACTTATGTAGAGGAACAGACAAAAACCGATCGAAAGATCCTGCCCTTTGGCCGTAAGCGCTGGTATCGCACTCTGGCCGGTGTAGCAGCCTGTGCTGTTATCGCTGTGGCAGCGGCGCGCTTCGTGCCTTCGCTGGAGTTTGTATCTGCTGACACGGCACAATCTGCCGCGATAGCGGGCAATACTGCGGCGATGCCTGCCACACCATCCGCTTCCAACGGCATGGTACAGGAGGCTGTCACCGATCTCTATGTGCCCGGCAATGACATCGTTGCAGCGCCGCAGGAGCCTGCGGCACAGCCGGAATACTCTATGGCGGTCATGCCGGAAAATGATGCCGAAACCAATGCGGTTACCGGCCAAATGGCTGAGGATCTGCCTCCTCTTCGCGAGGATATGGTAGATGAAAACAATGAATATCAGGTCACCACTGTTTGCAAATGGCTTAAAATTACCGGCTCCCGAGATGCGCTCCCCGACTGGGTGGATCTGCATTTTGTCTATGAAGCTGAGTTGGATGGCGTCTCCAGAGAGTATGTAGAGATTGCTGCGTGGGCAGAGGAATACTGGGTCGATCAGTTGACCGCCTGTGGCTTTACCGTAGAGGTAATGGAAGAGCAGGAGGTCGTGGAAGACGGCCAGCATATTTTGCTGGTGTTCTTCTGGGAATAATTACGAAGAATAATCCGAAAAACGCATCCGTTTGGATGCGTTTTTTTCTTTTTGCAGGAAAGAATATATTCGATGAGGTGAGTTTTTCATGGAAAAGAAGGTTTCTCCCGTTTTGGAAGAAAATATTGCATATATACAGGCGCTTTTTGGGCAGGACAAAACGCTGAAAATGCATCGCTTTCAGCCGGTGGCTATTGGCGGATTGCGCTGCTGCATTTTCTTTATTGATGGTCTTGTGGATTCTATTCGTATTAACGAAAGCATCATTCAGCCGATCAATACGCTGGGCATTGCGCCAAAAGAAGGCGTGGATCCGGCTTTTTATCTTCAACAGCAAGTGCTGCAGGTGAACGAAACACAGACGGAGTCGTGTTTTGAAAATCTGTTGCGTGCGCTTCTGTATGGCGACACCATCCTGTTTGTCGACGGAAGTGAACAGGCGCTGATCCTCGGAAGCAAAGGGTTTGCAAAGCGTGGGATCGAAGAACCTTCCGGGGAGACCTATCTGAAGGGACCCAGAGAAGGCTTTGTGGAGCCATTGCTGCACAATCTTGCGATGATTCGCCGAAGATTGCGCACAACTGCATTAAAGCTGGAATACTTTACACTTGGCGAAAATACAGGAACAGATTGCTGTATTTGTTATCTGGATCATCTGGTGGACAGGTCTGCCCTTAGTGATCTGCGCAAGCGCCTTGCACAAATCGTCATCGACGGTGTTTTGGATAGCAACTATATTGCGGAATTGATTCGCGATGATCGAGTGTCACCGTTTCGTTCAACCGGTTCTACCGAACGCCCTGATGTAGTGGCGGCAAAATTACTGGAGGGTCGCATTGCTGTTTTCGCGGATGGTAGCCCGGTTGCTGTAACCGTTCCGCACATTTTTCTGGAGAATTTTCAGGCCGGCGAAGATTATTATGTGGATGTATTCTTCGCGGGTATCAATCGGATTCTGCGGATCATGGGATTTTTCGCAGCAGTCACTGTTCTTCCTGTTTATCTGGCTCTGGTTGCGTTTCACCAGTCTTATATGCCGCTGCCTCTGATCCTGAGTATCGCAAAAGCACGACAAGGCGTTCCATTTCCGATTTTGCTGGAGGCATTATTGCTTAGCTTGGCATTTGATATTCTGCGGGAAGCCGGTGCCCGTACGCCATCCAGTATCGGACAAAGCTTGTCCGTCGTGGGAGGCCTTGTGATCGGTCAGGCTGCGGTGGAAGCACGACTTGTATCGGTTCCTGTGCTCATCATTGTGGCTGTTTCCAGTATCTGCAGCTTGATTACACCAAAGCTCAAAGCAGCAACGTTACTTTGGCGAACAATCTTGATGTTCCTGGGAGTATATTTTGGGTTTTATGGTTTTTTGCTGGGAATTGTTGCTATGGTTATTTTGCTGGCGGAGCAGCAGTCTTTTGACGTTTCATATCTATCGTCTTTGCCGCTGTCGCAGTATGGAAGTGCCGAAGACAGCGTTATCCGCAGCGCATTCTGGAGAATGCAAAAATTTGGAAGATTTCTCGCTGGAAAGCAAAAAGGGGAGAAGAAAAGTTGAAAAGGTTAATACCTTTACTGATACTGTGTTTATTGCTGTTTTCAGCCTGTGGAAGAGATGCTGCGCAGCTGACGGTGGTTACAGGCATCGGTGTGGATGGACTGCCGGGAGAATATCAGGTGGCAGCAGAGGTGATCCGGCTCACCGGCGATAATCAAAGTGGACAAAGCACCTATCTGAACGGCGATGGCATGACGGTAACGGGAAGTATCAACAGAATGGTATCCAAAACCGGACGAACATTATATTGCAACCATACCCAGGTGCTGATGGTCAGCCGCGAAACCGCAGAACAGGGATTGCGTGAACTGTTGGAGGAACTGATTCGCGGCAACCAATACCCAATTTCTCTTCGTTTGGCTGTCTGCAAAAACTCTGCTGCAAAAGCTCTTCAAGCCAAGCCCATCGTCAGTGAGCTGCACAGTGTGGAACTGGAGGACATCATTCGTGAGGGAGCGAAGCAGTGCTTGACGCCCGATGTTGACATTTGCAGCTTTTATCAAGAGGTTTCTGCACCGGGAATTGAAGGGGTTTTACCGTTTTTTTCACTTCAAGAGAACAACGGGGAGCAAGTTTGTGCGCTTTTGGGAACAGCGCTGTTCCAAGGAGAGCAGATGCTGAGCGTCTTGGATAAAATAGACAGCCAAACGCTGATGTGGATGCGAGGGGAAAGTGGCGGAACCTTGGTAACGGAACACGCTGTATTCGATGTGGAAAAGGTAGAACAAACCATGAAGGTTGCGCCGGAAGGCGGAACACTGCATCTTTCACTGACACTAAAAGCAAGTGAAAACGAAGAAAACAAAGCCGCTTTGACCGAAGAGGCTGAGAACGTGATGAAAGAACAATGCGTATCCCTGCTGCAAAGACTGAAAGAGCTGCAATGCGATGCAGTAGGGTTTGGCAATGCGCTTTATCGGCGGAATCAAAGTGCATGGAAGCGGCTGGAGCAGCCTTGGCAAACGTTCTTTTCCGAGTATCCCATCGAGGTCAAGGTTACCGTCAATCATATGATCTGGGGACGCATTTGGTCTGCAGACGGAGAGCAGGCGCTGGAGGAACCTTCCTATGACAAACAGTAAAATTACCCAAAGACAATGCTTCTTTTTGTTGTTTCTATTTTATATTGGGAATCTTGTGACGGCCAGTGGCGCCAAAGGGAAGCCGTCTGGCTGGCTTCTGTTTTTCATTCTGGCACTGATTTCTCTGCCGGTGTTGTATTTGTTTACACGTGCGGCTCAAAAGCGGTTGGCAGGAAGAATTTTTATAGACTCCCTTGGCAAGCGTGCGGGTGGGATTCTCACAAGCATATATTGCGTTCTTGCGATCATGCTGACGGGGGATGCCATGAGATTGTTTGCGGATTTCATCGTGATCAACGATCTGAATGATGCAGGCGCTTGGGGAAATACCGCGTTGCTGACCCTTACGGTGTTATTTCTGTTAAAATGTAATATAAAGAGTCTGGGGAAAGCTGCGTGGCTGCTGCAGCCGGTTACGGTATTTCTGTTACTTTTGGGAATCCTGATGACGGCACCCAAAATGGAGCTTCATCGGTTGCTGCCACTGTTTTCGGAGAAGCCGACGATTCTGCTGAAAGAGGGGCTTTCCAGTTTTGCAACGATAACCGCAGCCGGAATGCTTCCGATTTTTCTATTGAATGACGCAATGGATAAAAGCTGTCTGCCACCTGCTGCCGCCGCTTGTGTAAGCGCTTGTGTTACACTGGCTCTTTTGGCCGTGCGAGATACGGCAGTCCTTGGATTCCCGGCGGTGTCGATGTTTCGATTTCCATCCTTTGCAGCTTCCGGTATGCTGCGGCACAGTGAAATCTTAATGGCTGCCGCATTTGTGCTGAGTCAGCCGTTCAGAGCAGCACTTTGCCTACGCTATGCACAGGTGTGCCTCAACGAATTATGGCCTCGGTGGAAACGGATATATCCATATGTTCTCCTTAGCCTTTCCATCCTGAGTGGTGCTTTAAGTTGGAGCAGCGAGCAGGTGCGATGGCGTACTGCCGGTGAATTGTCGATTACTGTGATCCTGCTGGCTGGCCCAGCGGCAGTTGTAATCGCAGATAGGATCAAATCACGTAAAACAAAAGCATAAGTGTTGCTCTCCTCGCATAATTTGTGCAGAGGAGAGGTGATATTCCATGAAGAAACCTGTATTTACAGGAAGTGCAACCGCCCTTGTAACGCCATTTGACCGATACGGTGAGTTGGATTTCCATAATCTCGGCGAATTGATCGACTGGCAGCTGGAGCAGGACACCGATGGACTTGTAGTATGTGCCACCACAGGTGAATGTGCAACCCTTAGCGACCGGGAGTGGGAAACTATCGTAGATTATACGGTGCAGCGTGTCAGCGGAAGAATTCCGGTAGTTGCGGGTATCGGCAGAAACGACACCCGCCACACCCTCTGGCTGAACAAACGTGCAAAAAACCTCGGGGTACAAGGGACGCTGGCAGTAACGCCCTATTATAACAAAACGACTCAGACAGGTCTTTTGCGCCACTACTATACCGTTGCAGATGGTGCCGATCTGCCGATGCTGTTGTATAACGTTCCAAGTCGAACGGGGATGACCATTACAGCAGAAACCTACAGTGCCCTTGCGCAGCACCCCAATATTTACGGCGTCAAGGAAGCTTCCGGTGATTTCAGTTTGATGTTGAAGATCAAGAGGCTGTGTCCGGAGGATTTTTATCTATATAGTGGCAATGATGATCAAATCGTTCCGATTTTGGCTTTGGGCGGTATCGGGGTGATTTCCACCATGGCCAACGTAATTCCTGCAAAGACGCATGAGATTTGTGCTTTGTGGCAGGAAGGGGAGTTTGACAAGGCCTCTGCACTGCAAATCAGCTGCCAACCGCTGATCCAAGCACTTTTCCGGGAGGTGAACCCCATTCCGGTGAAGGCTGCGTTGGCTATGCTTGGACTGGATAGTGGTTATGTTCGTCAGCCGCTGACTGAAATTGGGGCAGCGGCGCGGGCAGAATTGCAGGAAGCTATGGCTGCATTGGATTTGCTTTGATTTTTGTAAAATTACTGGAAATAACGAGGTGGATGTAGTATAATGACCACAAATCATTAAGATTTGGAGGTCTTTTGTATGCAAAAGAAAATCAATACCGAAAAGGCTCCCGGCGCACTGGGTCCTTATTCTCAGGCTGTGGAGATCGATAATCTGGTTTACACTTCCGGGCAGCTTGGCATTGACCCCGTCACCGGTGAAATGCCCGACGGCGTCGAGGCTCAGGCTAAGCTGGCGCTGGAGAACGTCAAGGCCATTCTTGCTGAGGCCGGTCTGGAAATGACCAGCATCATCAAGACACTGGTATTCATCAAGGACATGAATGACTTCGGCAAGGTCAATGCCATCTATGCTGAGTACATTAATGGTCCCGTGCTGCCTGCTCGTTCCTGCGTGGAGGTTGCTGCGTTGCCCAAGGGTGGTCTGGTGGAGATCGAAGTTATCGCCAAAAAGTAAATTGCATAAAAAGCCGCTCGTCAGAGCGGCTTTTTATTGAGACTGTCAAAGAACCGCTTCGCTGGGTTCTTTTCGACAATTTGGTTCCGC
>CAZVRM010000045.1:0-9347 GCA_964629605.1 uncultured Oscillospiraceae bacterium | reverse complement strand
GGGCGAAAGCTCGGTGGAATACCTCACCCGACCGCTGGCTGACAGCTTGGAGAACGTCACCATGGCACCCTACGCCAAGGAGGGCGAGTGTGAACTGCGCATCACCGCCCGTGCCGAAACCCGGGAGCAGGCGCTGGCGCTGTGCGACCCGGTGGTGGAGCAGGTGCGCGCCATTTTGGGCGATAAAGTCTACGGCGTGGACGTGTCCTCTCTGGAGGAAGTGGTGGTGCGCGGTCTGGAAGCCCGAGGCATGACCATCGCCTGTGCCGAAAGCTGCACCGGCGGTCTGATCGCCAAGCGTATCACCGACGTTTCCGGCGCATCGGGCGTGTTCGGCTACGGCTGCGTCACCTATTGGAATGAAGCCAAAATGGGTCTGCTGGGCGTTTCGCCCCAGACCATTGAACAGCATACCGAAGTGAGCGCCCAGTGTGCCTTGGAAATGGCGCGGGGCGTGCGCAAGCTTGCGGGTGCGACCGTGGGCATCAGTACCACCGGCTACGCAGGCCCCACCGGCGGCACCGAGGAAAATCCCGTGGGTACGGTGTTTATCGGCCTTAGCTGGGAGGGCGGTGAAACGGTGTTCCGCCCCGACCGGCGGTATATGCGTACCCGGGAGCAGGTGCGCCGCCATGCTGCCAGCCATGCGCTCGATCTGGTGCGGAGAGAGGTGCTGAAATGAGCCATTTTGAACAACGCCTGCGAGGCGAAAGCAAGTTTCACGGCAAGATCATCGATGTGATCCATGATACCGTGCTGCTGGAAAACGGAAGAGAGGCTCTTCGCGAGGTAGCCCGCCACCCCGGCGCGGTGGGCATTTTGGTGTTGGAGTACGATCAACTGGTGCTGGTGCGCCAGTTCCGCTATCCCATCGGCAGGGAACTGCTGGAGATCCCGGCGGGCAAGCTGGAACGGGGAGAAGATCCCTACCCCGCCGCCCTGCGGGAATTGCGGGAGGAAACCGGCGGTCTTACCGACCGGCTGGAGTATCTGGGCGATTATTACGGCAGTGCCGGCTTTTGCGACGAAAAGCTGACGCTGTACTTTGCAAAGCTCAGCAAAATCGGGGAAAATGACCCCGACGAGGATGAATTTTTAACGGTAGAGCGGTATTCGCTGCCCGTTTTTGAGGCCATGATCGCCCGCGGGGAGATCGTGGACGGCAAGACGCTGAGCGCCTATACACTGGCAAAGGCCAAGGGTCTTCTTTGAACCTGTAAAGCAAAAAGCCGCATCTGCGGCAGACTGTGGAGGGGAATCTATGAGCAAAATTCTGATTATTGAGGATGAGATGACCATTGTGGATCTGATCTCCTTTAACTTAAAACGAGAGGGCTTTGAGATCGACGCCGCCTATGACGGCATTTCCGGTCTGGAAAAGGCGCTGTCCGGTTGGGCTGACCTGATTTTGCTGGACGTGATGCTGCCCGGTATGAACGGCTTTGACCTGCTGCAGCAGCTGCGGCAGGAGAGCGATGTGCCGGTGATCATGGTCACTGCCCGAGAGGAAGAGCGGGACAAGGTGCTGGGTCTGGAGACCGGTGCCGACGATTACATGACCAAGCCCTTTTCTGTGAAAGAACTGGTGGCACGCATCAAGGCCAACACCCGCCGTCGGGCGGGGGAGAGCCGTCAGGGCGGCACCCGTATGGGCTTTGGCCCCTACATCGTGGACACCGGCCTGCAGGAAGTGCGCCGCGCCGATACCTCGGTGGAGCTGACCCAGCGGGAGTACGATCTGGTGTGTTATTTCCTCACCTCGGCCGGCCGGGTGGTTTCCCGTGAGGAATTGATGGAAAAGGTCTGGGGCTACGATTATTACGGCGATCTGCGTGCCGTGGACGTGGCCATGCGCCGCCTGCGGGAAAAATTAGAGGAAGACCCTGCGAATCCGAAGTATTTTATTACAAAGCGCGGCGCGGGTTATTATCTGCAGAAGTAACCGGGAGG
Source organism: uncultured Oscillospiraceae bacterium (assembly GCA_964629605.1). GTDB lineage: Bacteria > Bacillota > Clostridia > Oscillospirales > Butyricicoccaceae > UBA4644. Next base: position 7,397 of record CAZVRM010000045.1, on the reverse strand, counting down.
CATAAAGGGTCTTCCGACAGGGCGCTTCTGCGCCCCGCCGCAAGTGCGGCGTAAGGCCGCGGGAGGTACAGTATTGTGCCGACCAAAGGCCATGAAATCAACAGGGATCCCGCAAAATGGCACATTTCGTGGGACAAGGACCCTGCGAATCCGAAGTATTTTATGACAAAGCGCGGCGCGGGTTATTACCTGCAGAAATAACCGGGAGGCACAACCCCTCCGTCTGCCTGCGGCAGCCACCTCCCCTTACACAGGGGAGGCGTGGGTGGTGTATGCGCGGTGCGGGTTATTACTTGCAGAAGTAAGGGGACCTTTTCTGAAAAATCTCTCAAAAAGGAGGAAAGCTGAGTTATGTTTCGCAGTCTGCATAGAAAACTGGTGTTGGTACTGGTGCTGCTGATCGTTTCGGTCATGGCAGTGGTGGGCACCTTTTTGATCAACTCGGTGACCTCTTATCATATCCGTGAGTTCCAGAGCCAGATGGCCTCGGTGTTCACCTCGGAGTTTATTTTAACCCTGGAGCAAAATGCCGGAGACGGCAACGCCGTACAGGGCATGATCGAGGCCTATTCAGCTCCGCTGGGCATTGATGAATATCGGTGCTTCTATGTGCTGGACGGACGCACAGGAGCCTATCTGTTCGGGTCGGATGACGATTACGGCGCTCAACTGCAACTGACCCCCAACGTGCTGGCCGCCATGAACGGCCAGGTGGGACAGCAGACCCAGACACTGGGTGAGTATTTTGACGTTGCCATCCCCATCCGGGACAGCGACGGCAAGGTGGCCTTCGTGGTGGGTGTGCTGGACGACAAGACCGAGCTGCAGGAGCTCAACTGGAACCTGTTCACCATTCTGATCCGAGCCATTCTGTTCGGTCTGGTGGTAGCCATCTTCCTGTCTTTCCTGCTGTCCAAAACCATTACCACCCCGGTGGAAAAGCTTACCGATCAGGCTGCGCGTATCGCTGCCGGTGATTTTACCTCCTCGGCACAGATCCAGTCGGAGGACGAGATCGGTATCCTGAGCGACACCTTTGACGAAATGAGCGCCCAGCTGGAGACCACCCTCCGACAGGTGGAGGAGGAGCGCAACAAGCTGGACACCCTGTTCCAGCATATGGCTGACGGCGTGGTTGCCTTTGACTCCGACGGTATGCTGCTGCAGTTTAACGCGGCGGCAGAGGCGATGCTGGATCGCAAACTGGGCGAGAGATTGCGTTATACCGACGTATTCCCCGAGGTGCAGGTGCGGCAGGAGGACGTGGCGCTGGATGGCCGCTCCATTGAGATCGACTACGCTGCAGGTCCCCGGTTTTTGAAGATTTATTTCGCGCCTATCCGTCTGGGTGCCGAGGGCAAGGGCCTGATGGCGGTGCTTCATGACGTTACCGAGCAGCGCAAGTTGGACGACAGCCGACGGGAGTTCGTAGCCAACGTGTCTCATGAGCTGCGTACACCGTTGACCAACGTGCGGGGCTATGCCGAAACTCTTATGAGTGCCGACGATATTGACCGGGATATCCAGATGCGGTTTTTGGGCGTTATCAGCAGTGAGGCTGACCGCATGACCCGCATCGTCAAGGATCTGCTGACCCTGACCCGTCTGGACTACAACCGGATGGAGATGCATATGCAGCGGATGGATCTGCGGGAACTGGGTCAGAAGGCCGCTGCCGCCATGGAAGGCCAGGCAAACAGCCAGGGTCTTACCCTGACCTGCGACCTGCCGGCGGAAATGCCTGCCGTCACCGGCGACCCCGAGCGCATCCAGCAGGTCATCATCAACATCATCACCAATGCAATCAAATACAACAAGCCCCAGGGCAGCATTGCCATCACCGGCGGTGTGGAAGACGAGCAGGTGTTCCTCCGGGTGGAGGATACCGGTATCGGCGTGCCCAAGGCCGATCTGGAGCGGTTGTTTGAGCGCTTTTATCGCGTGGACAAGGCCCGCAGCCGGGAAAGCGGCGGCACCGGTCTGGGTCTGGCCATCGCCAAACAAATCGTGGAGACCCACGGCGGCCGTATCGGCTTTGACAGTGAATACGGCAAGGGCAGTATCGTAACCCTCTATTTGCCACGGGCAAAGGAAGAAGAGGCTGCCAATGGCTGAGCGGTTAAAAAATCTGCTGCTGGCCTTTTTGCTGCTGCTGATGGTCGTGCTTCTGGTGCTCACCTTTATGCTGGGCATCCAGGGCAGCCGCGGCGGCAGGAGACTGCTGCAATCGCTGGAGGAAAATGACGAGTTTACCTCCTCCGGTGCCGCCTATATGGTGGCGTATCCCGAAAAAATGACCCTTGTGGGCGAAAATGGCCTGTTTTTGGCGCAAAACGCCGATCAGTACAGCCTGCTTTATCAGCAGGCGGAGCCTCTGTGGCAGGAGGCGCTGGGTTCTGCCGGTGTTTTGCGGCCTTTGGCAGAAAACGACTATCTGGCCTTGCTGCAGCCGCCTGCCGTGCTGCTGCAATACCACGCTGCCCAGCCGCTGTATCTGTTGCGAGCCTGGGGCGGCAGCCACAGTCTGGAACAGGATGTGGAAGTGACCGGGTTGGCGTTGGCGGCAGAGGAGGAACAGGTGGTTTTGCTGGCTACCGACCGCAACGGCGGGCGCTGGCGGGCAGAGACGGCGGCATCCTTTGCTGATCTGGAGAGCCTGTGCAGCGACCTGCCTGAGAGCAACAGCTTGTTCGCGGGCACACACGCCGTGCTGCGGGGAGACGAAGTGCTCACCCGGCGGGTGAACGATTTTCCCATCATGGAATGTACCGTGCCCGAACTGGTGCGTCGGGGCGAGCTTTCGGAAACCATTCAATCGCTGTTTGGCATGAATCCCTATCTGACCAAAGTGTATCCCAACGCCGACGGCAGTTTGGTGTATGTGGAAAGCCACAGCACCATCAGCCTGTCCCCTGCGGGAGACTTTACCTATTCCGGCGAGGGCATCCCGCTGGAAATCACTGCTGCCGATGAAATCGACCGGCAGGCGGAGATCTGTATGCAGATCTATGAATTGCTCAGTCATCTTTGGGAACAGGCCGGCGCCTCCGGCCAACTGAGCATGGAACGACTGCAGTTTGATGGCACCCGGGGAACGCTGTGCTTCGATCTGCATCTGAACGGGCGCTTCGTGGAACGCACCGGCGGTTATTGGGCCACTGTAACGGTGGAGGATGGTGTGATCATCGGTGTGTCGGCTGCGCTGCGGCAGCTGGACGAAATCGGCAGCACCCCTCTGCTGCCCCTGTATCAGGCGGCAGCTACCCTCAAGCAGGGGTCGGGAAGTCTGCGGGTGCGTCTGCTGGAACAGCAGGATGGCACGCTGCAGCCCCAGGTCTGCTTTGTGACGGAGGAGTAAGCCATGGAATGGAAACGAGTGCGCAACTGGCTGATCCTGCTGGTGCTGGCGGTGGATCTGTTTTTGGCGGGCAATCTGGCAAAACAATGGCTGCAGGCCGAACAGAGCCTGCGGCAGTCTGCCGAGGATGCCGTGACCATTGCCAACCAGCGGGGAATGGCGATTTCCCTGGAGAACATTCTGACGCTGCCCGCGGAAATGCACCTGTATGAGACCCGGCGAAGCGAGGAGCTGGAGCAGAGTGTTGCGCTGGCACTGCTGGGAGAAGATGCAGTGCAGGAATCCCGCGGCGGCGGTGTTTCGGTCTATCAGACCATCGGCGGCGAGCTGGCCTTCCGACGGGGCGGTGCGATGGAACTGCAGGCACCCTGGGATGGCGACAATTTCAACAGTCTGCAGTGCAGAGAGACACTGGCTATGGCAGGCCTCGATACCGAAACCGCCCTTTTGCAGGAATATAACGGTGCGGTGGAGCTGACCCAGCGGTTTGAAGGACTGCCGGTGTTCAACAGCCGTTTGATGTGTACCTGTGAGGAGGATCTGCTGCAGGTGCGGGGGCGGTGGATGCTGGCGGAAGAGCCTGCTGCCGGCAGTCTGGGCATGACCCGGGCGCAGCTGGTGCTGGCCCTGTGTGATCTGCTGGAAGCACAGCAGGCGGCGGTGCCGGGAATCGTGCAGGCAGGCTATTACCTGCAGGGTGAAGACGCCCAGAGTCTGACGCTGGAGCCGGTCTGGGCGGTGGAAACCGAGCAGGGACTGCTGATTATGAGCTGTATCACCGGCGAACAGGTGAATTTCTGATGCATTTGAAAAAATCTTAAAAAATTCTTCCAATGTCTTTTTATTTGCGGAAGAATGTGATACACTAATACTGAAATAGTGTGGAAGTCTGCGGATTTCTGCGATTATCATCAAAACGAGGGGGAACCTCTTTGGATAAATTTGTGATTCACGGCGGAAAACCGCTGTTTGGCGAAGTGGTGATCAGCGGCGCGAAGAATGCGGCCGTTGCCATCATTCCCGCTGCCGTCATGGTGGACGGGGTCTGCCGTATTGAGAATATTCCCATGGTCAGCGACGTGCTGATCCAGCTGGAGATCCTGCGGGAACTGGGCTGCGGCGTTCGCGTGCTCAGCGCCGATACCATCGAGATCGACAGCCGGGGTCTGAACACCAGTGTGGCCACCAGCGACCTGAACCGCAAGATGCGGGCATCCTATTATTTGATCGGTGCCTTTTTGGGTCGGTTCGGTCATGCTGAGGTGGCAATGCCCGGTGGCTGTAACTTTGGCGGCGTGCGCCCCATTGACCAGCACATGAAGGGCTTTGAGGCACTGGGTGCCAAGGTGGACATCCGCAACGGCATCGTTTATGCAGACGGCAGCGCCGGCCTGCATGGCTCGACCATCTATCTGGACGTGGCAAGCGTGGGCGCGACCGTCAACATCATGCTGGCAGCCTGCCTTGCTGAGGGACAGACCATCATCGAAAACTCCGCCAAGGAGCCTCATATCGTGGATCTGGCCAACTTCCTCAACTCCATGGGCGCTGATATTATGGGCGCCGGCACCGACGTGATCAAGATCCGCGGTGTGGAGCGTCTGGTGGGCGGCTTCTATTCCATCATTCCCGACCAGATCGAGGCCGGTACCTACATGGCAGCGGTTGCCGCTGCCGGCGGCAGCGTTCTGGTGAAGAACGTCATCCCCAAGCACATGGACTGCATCACCGCCAAGCTGGAGGAGATGGGCTGTGAGATCTCGGAGGAGGACGACAACATCCGGGTCACCCGTAACGGCACCATGCGCAAGATCCAGGTGAAGACCATGTATTATCCCGGCTTCCCCACCGATATGCAGCCCCAGTTGGCAGCCGCCCTGTGTCTGGCAGAGGGTACCTCTGTGGTCACCGAGGGTGTTTGGGAGAACCGTTTCCGTTATTCCGACGAGCTGCGCCGCATGGGCGCAAAGATCCAGGTGGACGGCAAGGTTGCCGTCATCGAGGGCGTGGAAAAGCTGACGGGCGCACCTGTGCGCGCTTCTGACCTGCGTGCCGGTGCAGCGCTGGTGATCGCCGGTCTGGCTGCCGAAGGCACCACCGAGATCGAGGAGATCGGTTATATCGAGCGAGGGTACGAGGACATCGTTGCAAAGCTGCGAAAGCTGGGAGCAGACATCTCCCGGGTGAGCTTCGACGATGTGCCGCCCATCGCAAAGGCAAATTAAAACCGTTTGGAAACACGGCGGGCGGCAACTGCCGCCCGCCTTTTGCTTACATAAAAGAGGGGAATCATGACCTATTTCTGCACCCTTGCCAGCGGAAGCGAGGGCAACTGCTATATCTATGTGAACAGGCGGCAGCGCATCTTGATCGATGCGGGCAAAAACACCCGATATATCAACGATTGCCTGCGGCAGCTGGCTCTTTCGGTGGCTGACCTGACCCACATTCTCATTACCCACAGCCATGCCGACCATGTATCGGCGCTGCCGGTGCTGCTGAAACACACCCGTGCCGCACTGGTCTGTTCGGACGAGACCTTTTCGGCCATCGCCCACAAACTGCCCTTTGGGGTGCCGGTGCAGCTGTTTCAGCCCGGTGAGGGCTTTTGGCTGGGACAGGTGCCGGTGAAAACCTTTGCAACCTCCCACGATGCACCGGGCAGCTGCGGCTTTGTGCTGGGGCAGGGAAGCGAGCAGGTAGCCGTTTGCACCGATCTGGGCACTATGAGCGGCGAGATTTTTGAGACCATCCGGGGCAGTGGCGTGGTGCTGCTGGAGAGCAATCATGACGCCGAAATGGTGAAAAACGGCTCCTACCCTTATCCGCTGAAAATGCGGATTCTCTCTGACACGGGACACTTATCCAATAAATTTGCCGCCAAAGTGGCGGTACGTCTGGGACAAAGCGGTACCAAAAAACTGCTGCTGGCCCATCTGAGCGCCGAAAACAACGAGCCTCGGCTGGCGCTGGACACCGTCTGCAGCGCGCTGGCAGAAGCCGGTGTGGAGATGGATGTGCAGCTGGCGCCCAGAAGTATGCCGGGGGAGCCTGTATTGCTGTGAGGAAAACCGATGCTGAACATTAAATTGATCTGTGTAGGCAAGCTGAAGGAAAAGTTTTATCTGGAGGCCTGCAAAGAATATGAAAAACGCCTGTCCACCCTCTGCAAAATGGAAATTTTGCAGCTGGAGGAGGAACCCGATCGTCCGGGCGCACTGGCGAAGGAGGCCGAAAAGATTCGCGCCGCCATCCCGGCAGGCAGCTATGTGATCGCCATGTGCATCGAGGGCAAGACCATGTCTTCGGAGGATCTGGCCGACAAGCTGCAGCAGCTGCAGAACAGCGGTGTGTCCCGTCTGTGCATCCTCATTGGCTCCTCGCGGGGCATGGATGAGGCGCTGAAAAAGGAGGCCGGTCTCCGGCTGTCCATGTCGCCCATGACCTTTCCCCATCACCTTGCCCGGGTGATGGTGCTGGAGCAGGTCTATCGGGGTCTGTCTATTTTATCGGGAAGCAAGTATCACAAATAGGAGGAATCACCATGTCTTACATCCCCACTCCCGCCCAAGCGCTGGAAATTTTGAAAAAGTACAATCAGGATGCCTTTCACCTGCGTCACGGACAGATCGTTTCCGGCGTGATGGGCTGGTATGCCGCACAGTATGACCCCGAAAAGGTGGATTACTGGAAAACCGTGGGTATGCTCCACGACATCGACTTTGAGCTGTACCCCGAGGAGCACTGTGTCAAAGGCGTGGAACTGTTCGCTGCCGAAGACATTGACGAGGGCGTGATGCGCTCTGCCATGAGCCACGGTTGGGGTCTGACCGGCACCACCTATCAGCCTGAGCATATCATGGAAAAGATTCTGTTTGCTGCCGATGAGCTGACCGGCCTGATCGGTGCTGCTGCCATGATGCGTCCCAGCAAGAGCGTCTGCGACATGGAGGTTTCCAGCCTGAAGAAGAAGTTCAAGGACAAGAAGTTCGCTGCCGGCTGCAGCCGCGATGTGATCCGTCAGGGCGCCGAGAACCTG
>CAZVRM010000044.1:0-9376 GCA_964629605.1 uncultured Oscillospiraceae bacterium | reverse complement strand
AAAGCCCGACGTGGACTCCATCGACGGCCTGTCACCAGCCATTTCCATCGACCAGAAGACCACCAGCAAGAACCCTCGCTCTACTGTGGGGACAGTTACGGAAATTTACGACTATCTGCGCCTTTTGTGGGCACGAATCGGCATTCCGCACTGTCCCAAATGCGGCAAAGAGATCCGTCAGCAGAGCGTGGATCAGATCATCGACCAGCTGATGGCTCTGCCGGAAGGTACCCGTATGCAGGTGCTGGCGCCTGTCATCCGCGGCCGCAAGGGCGAGTATCAAAAGGTCTTTGACGATGCCCGCAAGAGCGGTTTCGCCCGTGTGCGGGTGGACGGCAGTATTTATGATCTCAGTGAGGAAATCAAGCTGGAAAAGAACCTCAAGCACACCATTGAGATCGTAGTGGATCGTCTGGTGGTTAAACCGGACATTGCCCGCCGCCTGACCGACTCAGTGGAGACCGCCACCCACCTTTCGGGCGGTCTGGTGGTCATCGATCGGTTGGGAGCAGGGGAGGAACTGACCTTCTCCCAGAATTACGCCTGCCCCGACTGCGGCATCTCCATCGAGGAACTGACCCCCCGAATGTTTTCCTTCAACAACCCTTATGGTGCCTGCCCCACCTGTGACGGTTTGGGCATGAAAATGGAGGTTGACCCGGAGCGTATCGTGCCCAATGTAAAGCTGTCGCTGAACGAAGGCGCGCTGAAGGCTTCCGGCTTTCAGACGCTGGACGAAAACAGCATTTCCCGCACCTATATGCGTGCCATGAGCGAAAAATACGGCTGGTCGTTGGACACACCCTGGGAGGATCTGCCTAAAACTGCCCGTAAAATAATCCTGTACGGCACCGGCGACGATCTGCTGGACGTGCGTTTCTCCTGGGAGGGCAACAAGCATAAGCCCCGCCCCTTTGAGGGCATCATTCCCAATCTGCAGCGCCGGTACATGGACAATTTCACTACGCAGGCGGCCAAAGAGGACATCGAGGACTGTATGAGCCCCATTCCCTGTGCGGCCTGCCGGGGCAGACGTCTGAAAAAAGAGATCCTTGCCGTCACCGTCGGAGGAAAAAATATTGCAGAATTCACCGAGTTTTCCATCAATGATGCGCTGGATTTCATCGACGGCCTGAAGCTGACCCAAAAGGAACAGCAGATCTCCGATCTGATTCTGAAAGAGATCCGCTCCAGACTGAAATTCCTGCAAAATGTAGGCTTGGAGTATCTGACCCTGTCCCGTTCCAGCGGCACGTTGTCGGGCGGTGAGAGCCAGCGTATCCGTCTGGCCACTCAGATCGGTTCTTCGCTGATGGGTGTGCTGTATGTGCTGGACGAGCCCTCCATTGGTCTGCATCAGCGGGATAACGACAAGCTGCTGGCGACCCTTAAGAGGCTGCGGGATCTGGGAAATACCCTTATTGTGGTGGAGCATGATGAAGATACCATGCTGGCAGCCGACTATGTAGTGGACGTTGGCCCCGGCGCCGGTGTTCACGGAGGTGAGATCATCGCTACCGGTACTGCACAGGAAATCATGCAGTGTGAAAACAGTCTGACCGGGCAATACCTCTCTGGCGCACGGCGGATTCCCTTGCCTCATGAACGGCGAAAGGGCAGCGGCAATGTGTTGCGTATCCGCAGTGCTCAGGAAAACAATCTGAAAAAGGTGAATGTGGACATTCCGCTGGGTACCTTTACCGTGGTCACCGGCGTTTCGGGAAGCGGCAAGAGCAGTCTGATCAACGAGGTGCTGTATAAAGCACTGGCTGCCGAACTGAACGGTGCCCGCACCCGCGCCGGCAAGCATGACGGTATCGACGGTCTGGAGCATTTGGACAAAGTTATCGCCATCGACCAGAGCCCCATCGGACGGACTCCTCGCTCCAATCCTGCCACCTATACCGGCCTGTTTGGCGATATTCGAGAGCTGTTTTCCAAGACACAGGATGCGAAAGCCCGTGGTTATGGCCCCGGAAGATTTTCCTTTAACGTGCGTGGCGGTCGCTGTGAGGCCTGTACCGGAGACGGTCTGATCAAGATCGAGATGCACTTCTTGCCCGATATTTATGTGCCTTGCGACGTGTGTAAGGGCAAACGCTACAATCGGGAAACGTTGGAGGTCAAGTACAAGGACAAAAATATCTATGAGGTTTTGGACATGACGGTGGCAGAGGCACTGCCGTTCTTTGAGAATCTGTCCAAGATCCGCAAAAAACTTCAAACGCTCTATGATGTGGGGCTGTCCTATGTGAAGCTGGGTCAAAGCTCTACCACTCTGTCGGGCGGTGAAGCACAGCGGGTCAAGCTGGCCACTGAGCTTTCCAGAAAGGCCACCGGCCGCACCATCTATATTTTGGACGAGCCCACCACCGGCCTGCATAGCTATGATGTGCACAAGCTGATCGAGGTACTGCAGAAATTGGTGGAAGGCGGCAATACAGTGGTGGTCATTGAGCATAATCTGGATGTGATCAAGACGGCAGATCACGTCATTGACCTTGGCCCCGAGGGCGGTGACCGGGGCGGTACCATCGTGGCCGCCGGAACGCCCGAGGAAGTGGCACAGGTAGAGCAATCCTACACCGGAAAGTATCTGAAAAAGATGCTGGAACGGGATGCCGAAAGAGCGTGATTCGGAAGTTACAGGGGAAGTTTGTTTTCCCCTGTAACTTTTTTAAGAATTTCCCGGAAAAGACTTCCCAAAATGGCTAAAGTATATTAAAATAGATAGAGATTCTGGGTAAAGGTGGAGATAGTTATGGAAGCCCCCAAATATCAGCGTGTTCTTCTGAAAATCAGTGGCGAAGCTCTGGCCGGTGAAGCAGGAACCGGTTTGGATTTTGCCATTCTCAATACGGTGGCCGAAGCCATTGGTGATTGTATCGCGGCAGGCGCGCAAGTTGCCGTCGTCGTAGGTGCCGGAAACTTCTGGCGCGGCGTCAAGAACGGTGAAGGCAAGATCGAGCGTACGCGTTCTGACTACATGGGTATGCTGGGTACCACGATGAATGCTCTTGCTGTCTGCGATGTGCTGGAGCAGCATGGCATCCCCGCCGTGGTGCAGAATGCACTGGACATCCAGAAGGTGTCTGAGCCTTATAACCGTGTCAATGCTGTCAAGCATCTGGAGCAGGGAACGGTAGTTATTTTTGCCGGTGGCAGCGGTTGCCCCTTCTTCTCTACCGATACGGCGGCAGCTCTGCGTGCGGCGGAGATCGATGCGGATGCCATTCTGCTGGCAAAGAATGTGGACGGCGTTTATGACGCCGATCCTGCCAAGGTCAAAGATGCCAAGAAGTTTGATCGGATCTCTTACAGCGAAGTGCTGTCCCGTGATCTGAAGGTTATGGACAACACCGCCACCGCTCTTGCCATGAACACCCAAATGCCCCTGCTGGTCTTTGGACTGGAGCCCCCCACCAACATCAAAAAAGTGCTGATGGGTGAAGCAATCGGAACCTACGTCGGCTTTGACGTTTGATTTGAATAATAATTACGGAGGTACATTTATGAATCCGAAGTGTGAACAGTATAAAGTGAAGATGGAAAAGACCATCGAAGTGATGAAGCACGAGTTTAACACCATTCGTGCCGGCCGCGCCAACGTGGCTGTTCTGGATAAGATCACCGTGGACTACTACGGTGCTCCCACCCCCATCCAGCAGATTGCTTCTGTCTCTACTCCCGAGCCCCGTATGCTGGCCATTCAGCCCTGGGACGCCAGCGCTCTGAAGCTGATCGAAAAGGCCATTTTGGCTTCCGATCTGGGCATCAACCCCACCAACGACGGCAAAATCATCCGTCTGCTGTTCCCCCAGCTGACCGAGGAGCGTCGTCGTGATCTGACCAAGGAAGTTAAGAACATGGCTGAGGGCGGCAAGGTTGCTATCCGCAACATCCGTCGTGACGCCATTGATCATTTCAAGAAGGCTCAGAAGGCCTCTGAGATCACTGAGGATGAGCTGAAGTCTCTGGAAAAGGATATGCAGGATCTGACCGACAAGTACGTTAAGGAAGTCGATGTAGAGTCCGGCAAGAAGGAAAAGGAACTGATGGAGCTGTAAGCCTCCCGTCCCTCTTTCTGCAATTTACATGGATCACATGGGAGGGCGGCGCTGGGCGTCGCCCTCCCCCTATCATAGGAGCTGCTTATGTTATTTGGCAAAAAAGAAGATCGTCCCCAGCTGGATATGGAACGGCTGCCGGTGCATATCGCCGCAGTTATGGACGGCAATGGCCGTTGGGCACAGAAACGCAGCATGCCCCGCACGGCAGGTCATTCTGCCGGCAGTGAAGCCTTTCAAAATGCTGCAGAGTATTTGAATAACTTGGGTGTAAAGTACTTTACCGTTTATGCCTTTTCTACTGAAAACTGGAAGCGCCCGGAGGAAGAGGTGGGCGCGATTATGGGGCTTTTAGACCGCTATCTGCACAAAGCCATCCGGGAAATGACCGAAAAAAACATTCGTCTGTGCTTTTTCGGTGATCTGGAGCCACTGTCTGCTTCGCTCAAGCAGCTCATCGAAGAGACCAATGAGATCTCCCGCCATACTACCGGTATGCAGGTGAACGTCTGCCTGAACTACGGTGGTCGAGCAGAAATCGCTCGGGCAGCCCGTCTGTTGGCACAGGATTGCGTCGAGGGTAAATTGCAGCCTGAAGACATCACGGAGGCTGCCATTTCCCAAAAGCTCTATTCTGCCGATATTCCCGATCCTGATCTGATGATCCGACCGGGCGGGGAACTGCGCCTGTCCAACTTCCTGTTGTGGCAGAATGCTTATACTGAATTTTACTTTACCGATACCTTGTGGCCGGATATGGACGAGGCCGAACTGGATCGCGCCATCGCTGCATATCAGAGCCGCAAGCGCCGCTACGGAGGCATTTAATTATGAAAAAAAGAGTTATCACGGCTGTGATCGCCATTGGATTATTTATCCCTGTTTTGTTTTTCCTGCCTACCATCGTGCTGACCGTCGTTTGCGGCGCATTGATGGCGGTGGGTGCCTGGGAGCTGCTGTATGCTACCAAATCCTGCCCCAAGCATCCTTTTTTGTATCTGTCCTGCGCTGCGGCCTTTGCTGTCCCGCTGACCCTCAGCCGTCCGGATTCGCCCATGTGGCCGTTTTTGACGGTCTGTGCGTTGTATATGATGGCGATCTTCGCCTGCGCCGTTTTTGATCATGAAACCATCAAATACGATATGCTGGGGAAGGGCTTTTTGGCTGCCATCGTGCTGCCCCTGTGCTTTTCTTCCTTTGTGCGGATTCGCAATGGCGAAAACGGTGTGTTGCTGGTGCTCATGCCCTGGATCACCGTCTGGGTTTGCGACAGCTTTGCGTTGTTCACCGGAATGGCCTTCGGCAAGCACAAGCTGGCTCCCTACGTCAGCCCCAAAAAGACCATCGAAGGCTCGGCAGGTGGCCTGATTTTTGCCGTTATCGCCTGCGTGGTCTATGCGCTGGTGATGAACAACTGCTTTGGTCTGGAAATGGCCATCTGGCCTGCTGTGCTGTACGGCATTGTGGGCTCTACCGCCGGTCAGATCGGAGATTTGAGCCTGTCCGTCATTAAGCGCGGCGCAGGTATCAAAGACTATGGCAATTTGTTCCCCGGTCATGGCGGTGTGTGGGATCGCTTTGACAGCATTTTGTTTGCCGCACCGCTGTTTGAATTGCTTTATTTACACATACTTCCTGCCATTGGAGGATAAACTATCATGAAAACCTTATCTGTCATCGGCTCTACCGGCTCCATCGGCGTGCAGACCCTGCAGGTGGCAACTGAGCGGGGTTACCGGGTGGCAGGCTTGGCGGCTGGACGGAATGCCGATGCACTGGAACAGCAAATTCTGCAGGTCAAGCCCCGTGTGGCAGCGTTGTTCGATGAGCAGGCTGGTCGCGCATTGGCTGAAAAGCTGAAAAACTTTACAGATACTGAAATCTGTTGGGGCGAAGCAGGTGTATGCCGTGTGGCTGCGCTGGAGGAATCTGATTTGGTGCTCAACGCTGCTGTAGGTATCTCCGGTCTAAAACCTACCGTTTCCGCCATTCAGGCAGGGAAAACACTGGCGCTGGCCAATAAGGAATCTTTGGTGTGCGCCGGTGACCTTGTTAATGCCCTTGCTGCAGAGCACGGTGTGTCCATCATTCCGGTGGATTCCGAGCACAGTGCCATTTTTCAGTGTCTCCAAGGAAGCGGAGCAGGGGAGATCGAGCGGCTGTTGCTAACGGCTTCCGGCGGTCCCTTTTTCGGCAAAACGGCAGAAGAAATTGAAAATATGGGCCCCGAGCAGGCATTAAAGCATCCCAGTTGGAGCATGGGCGCGAAAATCACGGTGGATTCCTCCACCATGATGAACAAGGGCTTTGAAATGATCGAGGCCATGCACCTGTTCCATGTGCGGCCGGAGCAGATTGAGGTAGTGGTTCACCGGGAGAGCATTGTGCATTCTTTGGTGGAGTTCCGGGATGGCAGCACGCTGGCACAGCTTTCGCCACCCGATATGCGACTCCCTATTCAGTACGCGGTGGATTATCCCACGCGGCAGTATGCTCCCCGCAAGCGGCTGGATCTGGCTGCCATTGGAAAGCTGACCTTTTTTGCACCTGACGAGCAGACCTTTCCGGCGATGAAGCTTTGCAGGGAGGTCATGGAAAAGGGCGGCAGCTTTGGTGCAGCTGTCAACGGCGCCAACGAGGTGGCTGTTGCAGCATTTCTGGCGGGAAAGATCCCCTTTGGTAAAATCTATCCTACGGTAGAGCAGGCTGCTCGGTCGGTTCCGTTCCTTGAAAAACCTACTTTAAATGATATTTTTGAGACCGACCGGCTTGTTCGGGCGGCCGCAACCACGATCCTGAAATAAAAGGCGGTAATCCATGAGCTATATCATCGCAATTCTGGTCTTTGGACTGTTGATTTTTGTCCATGAGCTGGGTCATTTTGTTGTGGCAAAGCTTTCGGGCATTACGGTTTTGCAGTTTACCATCGGATTTGGTCCTGCTATTTTCAAAAAGCAGATCGGTGAGACACTGTATGCCGTTCGCTTGCTGCCGCTGGGTGGTGCTGTCATGATGCAGGGCGAGGAAGATGAGGAAGCGGAAAAGCTGCTGACTGGCGAAAAAGAGTTCCAGGTGGATGAGGCGGCTTTGCCGCCGGAAGGCAGTTTTGCCGAAGCCAGCCTGCCCAAACGATTTGCGGTCAGCGTGGCCGGTGCTGCCATGAATTTCCTGACCGGTGTGATTATCGTTTTTCTGCTGCTGTTGCCGGCCCAATATGCCAGTACACCGGTGATCTCCGGCTTTCTTGAGGGCTTTCCCTATGCAGCCGAGGACAACGGCGGTGTTGGTTTTGAGGTCGGTGACCGGATCGTTCGGGTAAATGATTTCCACGTGTTCACCATGTCGGACTTTTCTACCGCCATGATGTATGACAAGGATGCCCGTTACGACATCACTATCAAGCGTGGCGGTAAAACTGTCCGTCTGGAAGATTTTGAGATGAAAGCCACCGTTCCTGATCCCGATGGGGGAGAGGGATTGCTGTACGGCTTTAATCTGACCTCGCAGCCGTTGAATTTCTTCAATAAGATCGGCTACGCCTTCAAAAATGCCATGACCTATCTGCAGTCGGCTATGCTGGGCATCAAAATGATGCTTACCGGACAGGTGGGTACCCAGGATATGATGGGAACGGTGGGCATTGCCAGCCAGATGGGTGAAATGGCAAAAGCTTCCATGTCGGCCATGTGGAATTTTGTAGCCTATATCAGCATCAACCTGGCCTTTGTGAATCTGCTGCCCATCCCTGCGCTGGATGGCGGCAAGATTTTGTTCCTGCTGATCGAGTTGGTGCGCGGCAAGAAGCTGGATCCCAAGTACGAGGGCGTTGCCTCTATGGTGGGACTGGTGCTGTTGCTGGCGCTGTTTGTGTTTGTCACTTACCACGATATTCTGCGGATCGTGGGTTGAACCATATCCATAACGCTCCTGCGGCTTCCCGCAGGAGCATCGCTGTCTGAAAAAGAGGGAGAGAGATTATGGCAAGTAAAAAGCAAATCCTCGTGGGCGGCGTCCCCATGGGCGGCGGAGCCCCCTTGGTGATCCAGTCCATGTGCAATACAAAAACACACGATGTTGAAGCCACCGTAAAACAGATTCTTTCCTTGGAACAAGCTGGTTGTCAAGTTGTTCGGCTTGCCATTCCGGATATGGCTGCTGCACAGGCCATTCCTGCTATTAAAAAGCAGGTACATATTCCGTTGGTGGCCGATATTCACTTTGATCACCGTTTGGCGCTGGAAGCGTTGAAGGGTGGCATTGACAAAATCCGCATCAATCCGGGCAACATCGGCGACAAGGCCAAGGTGAAGGCCGTTGCCGATGCCTGCAAGGCTGCCGGCGTTCCCATTCGCGTAGGCGTCAACAGCGGCAGCGTAGATGCCGATCTGCGGGAGAAGTACGGTGTTACGCCCGAGACCCTGTGTCAGGCGGCGCTGCGTAATCTGGAGCAGCTGGAAGACTGTAGTTTTTATGATACCTGTGTATCGCTGAAGATGTCTAACGTGTTTGGCACCATTCAGGCCTACCGTCTGATGGCGCAGAAATGCGATTATCCTCTGCATCTGGGCGTTACCGAGGCCGGGAATGAGCACTTTGGAACCTTGCGTTCTGCGGCGGCCTTTGGTGGTCTGCTGTGCGACGGCATCGGCGATACGATGCGGGTATCACTGACCGCTGATCCCGTGCGGGAAATCTATGCCGCAAAAGACATTCTGAAGGCACTGGATCTGCATACCGGCGGTGCACGCATTGTATCCTGTCCCACCTGCGGCCGCACCCAGATCGACCTGATCGGTCTGGCAGAAAAGGTGGAAAAAGCCCTGCAAAACCTGCAGAGCCGCATGACGGTTGCCGTTATGGGCTGCGTTGTCAACGGTCCCGGTGAAGCCCGGGAGGCAGACATCGGCATTTGCGGCGGCAGGGGAGAAGGTCTGATTATCCGGAAAGGTAAAGTGCTTTACAAGGTGCCGGAAGACCAGCTTTTGCCCAGATTGATTGCTGAAATCGAAACCATGACAGGAGAAGCCTTATGAGCGCAAGACTCCGCGACCTGTTTCCCAACGCTGCAGCACAAACTGCGGTATGGGACTGCGCTGTTATTGGCGTGGCACCCGACGGAACAGGCCTTACCGTACAATTGGAGAGCAGCCGTCCGGTGCCTTCCACCCAGCTGGAAGAGGCTCGGGTGGCTATTTGCCGTGCCTACGGCGTGGCCGGGGTGAGCTTGCTGCTGGAAGCGTCTGAGGAGGTGCCCGAAAGTGCTGCTGAGGCACTGGAATCCCGGCATCCTGCCGAGGTCACTCCGCCCC
>CAZVRM010000043.1:6248-9451 GCA_964629605.1 uncultured Oscillospiraceae bacterium | reverse complement strand
CTCATGGGGTGGATTCCTCCTTAAGTAGTTTTTGGATAATTATGCATCCTTTTCCAGCTACCATAGAGCACCTATCGTCGCCAAATGAAAAAATGCCGCCCATCGGGCGGCATTTTTATAGAAAAACTTACTTTTTCTTTCCTTTGAACAGCTTGACGACGCCGAAAATGGCGGCGGCAGCTGCCACGGCACCGGCAGCAATTGCACCGGCCGTGGCAGCCTGCTTGATGGTTTGCTGCTTCTGCTCATCCTCGGGAGTGACCAGATCGGCAGGATCAAAAATCTCGCAGGCAGTGACGCGGGCGGTATAGACCGTGTCGCAGTTGTCCAGAACCAGCAGGCGGACGGTCTTGCCCTCGGCCAAAAGCTTGCTCATGTCGTCGTTCTCAAAGGCCAGATAACCCTCTTCGGTAATGCGAATGCCCTTGTAGCGGAAGACATGATTGGCGGTGACACGCTTACAGGTGTTGGGAATGACGGTCTGCTCATCCTCGGCATAGTAACAGATGGTACCGTGCTGACCAAAGGTCTTGCGCTTGCCTTCCTGGAAATCCTGAGGAATACGCAGCAGGCTGTCCTCGGTGGTCAGCGCCCATACGCCGGGCTGTTCCTTGACAGGCATCAGGGTTGCGGAAACGTAGTCGCGGACATACAGGCCGGCGCCGGCTTCCTTGCCGTGTACGAAATAGGCGGCACGGCGATACCAGCACTTGTCCAGCTGGGATTCCCGATATTCCCGGTGCGCCACTTCACCATCGGTCTTGCCAGCGGGGTCATTGGCACAGTAAACATACTCACCCAGCTCCTGGCTGAAGTAATAGCCCACGATAGTGATCAGATGACCGGGGGCGCGGCAGGGGGCGTTCTCCAGATAGGGAACGGTGTCCTCTTCCTTGTTGCTGTACTTGACCGACAGACCCACGCCATAGCCTTTGGTAATTTCCTGCCGGATGGCAGCAAAGCTGGAGTAGGAAACGTAGCTTTCGTAGCCATAGGCACCGGCGGCCGCACAGGTAAAGCTCCAGTTGCCGTTGCCGCCAAAGCCATAGTCATAGTTCAGCAGCGTCACGTCCTCGGGCAACAGATCGGCGCCCTGAGCGTTCATCAGCATGGTGGCAGAGGTAGCCGAGCAGATCACATTGCCGTAATCGGGGTCGCGAGCCATCTGAGAAATAGCAGGCGTATCCAGCAGAACAGAGGGGGCGGCTTCCACGGGCTCCTCGGGATAGGTGCACTTGCTCTGCCAGTCGGGATCGTTGGTGTTCTTCCAGGTGGCAGCCAGCAGACGCAGGGCAGGCAGTGCCTGACAGTCGTCAGCCGCGTGCAGTACCACCTTCAGCTGGAAGGCGGTAGCGGTATATTCGCCGCGGACATTCAGAGAGCTGTCTCCGCCGCCGTTGAAGGAGTAGGCGAAGGCCCAGCCGTTGGTCTCTTCACTGTCCTTGCGGGGATGGGAATCCTGGCAGGCGGGGCAGTTGCGGGCGATATGGGTGCTCCAGGGACCCCAGGTGATCCAGTCGGTCCAGCCGTCATAGGTGTTGCCGTCACGGTCAGCCCAACCGTCATATTCGGGCAGGTATACACGGCCCCAGACCTCGATCCAGGTGCCGGCAGGGGTCTCGGTGTTCCAGGAAGCTACCAAATCGTTAAAGGGCAGCTCGGGCTGAAAAACAGGGGTGAGAAAGACGGCCTGGCCATGCTTTTTCATGCGGACGGCGCCGTCCCCCAGCTTGTCGGCATGAACCAGATTGACCATCTGGCCGGAAGCAAAGGCATCGTGGGTGGTCAGCTTGACATGATTGCCGACAACTTCCACCACGGTAGGGGTCAAATCATTCTTTTTCATATTTGATCACTCCTATAAAGTGAGATTTACAGTAATTTGATTATAACAGAAGGCTGCGGCACTGTAAAGAGACGGAATGTGAACAAATATACCTGCGCAGCCGGTCATTTATGTTCAAGGATGCATTTTCCAACTCTTAATTATTCTTAAGAATGAGGAAAAACGGTGGTCAGAACAAAAAAATATGATACAATAGAAAAAACAATAACAAAAGGAAGGGAGGAACGGTCTGATGGCAGATCGAATTCATATTCTTGCGGTAGACGATGAGCAGGACATCCGGGAGATCCTGCGGATCCTGTTGGAAAGCCGCGGCTATGCGGTGGCCTGCGCCGCCTGCGGCAGCGAGGCCGTTTCTTATATGGAACAGCATCCGGAGACCGATCTGGTCATCATGGACATCATGATGCCCGGACTGAACGGCATAGATGCCTGCGCCCGGATTCGTAAGCATTCCTCTGCACCCATCCTGTTTTTAACGGCAAAAACGCTGGAGGATGATAAAGCACAGGCCTATGGGGCAGGCGGTGACGACTATTTGGGCAAGCCCTTTTCTCAGGCAGAGCTGCTGATGAAGGTGGAGTCTCTGGTGCGCCGTTACCGGGTCTATCGGGGCAAGCCCCGGCTGCAGGAAACGCCGCCCATGAAGGTGACCAAGCGGCTGGTGCTCTGTGAAGAAAAAAGCTATGTGATCCGTGATGGAGAAGTGATCCCCCTTACCAACAAGGAAGTGGAGATCTTACGGTTTTTCATGGATCACCCCGGGCGGGTCATCGATGCCCGGATGCTTTATGAGGGGGTCTGGCGGGACAAATATCTGCCCTCGGCCAGCAATACGGTGATGGTACATATACTCAACCTGCGGAAAAAGCTGGAGAGCGACTACACCAATCCCACGCTGATCCGCACCGTCTGGGGAAAGGGGTATCAGCTGGATGAAGAAGAATAATCATCTGAGTCTGAACGCCAAGCTGATGATGGTGCAGTTGGGCTCCTTGTGTCTGGCACTGGCGGTGTTCCTGGTGACACTGACTGTGGGAAGATGGATGCTCAACCACTATTATCTCGATCCGGAGGCGGGCATCCAGCGGGAGCTGGACTATGTGCAGGATCTGAACCGCTATGTGCAGGAAAATGGGCTGGCCTCCTATGACACCCAGGCGCTGGAGGCCTGGACAAGGGCGCGCAAATATGTATATTTGGCGTTGTATAAGGGCGAAACGCCCATTCTGGAGACCGATGGCTATGATACCAGTATTCCCCTGCAGGACAGTCAGCCTGCGCTGGCGGCCAATAATCTTTTGCCGGTGGATGGGGGAGCGGTGGCCGATCTCAGCCCCGACGAGGACGGATATTA
>CAZVRM010000043.1:0-6148 GCA_964629605.1 uncultured Oscillospiraceae bacterium | reverse complement strand
CAGGACGCCTGGTCGGCCAACAGCGGTCTGATCACCGCCATTTCCCATGATATTCGCACGCCTTTGACGGCGCTGATGGGGTATCTGGATCTGCTGGAGGGCAAACAGTATCAGAATGAGGAGCAGATGGCACGGTATCTGGGCGCCAGCCGGGACAAAGCACGGCAGCTGAAAGAGCTGACCGACGAGCTGTTCCGCTATTTCCTGGTGTTTGCCACACCGCAGGTGAAAATGAACAAGGAGGCCTACGATGCCATCATTCTGATGGAGCAGCTGCTGGGCGAAAAGGTCATTCGCCTGCGGGAGAAGGGATTTTCGGTACAGACCATCCAGTTGGAAAAAGAGTGTACCGTGGCGGTGGATGTGCATTATCTCCAGCGGGCGCTGGACAACCTGTTCGGCAACATCGAAAAGCACGCCGACCGGAGTAAAAAAGTCACCGTTATGGTGCGGCTGGAAGAGGAACAGCTGATGATCGATCTGGTCAACGGTGTGCCTGACCTGCCCAACCCGGTGGAAAGCACCAAGATCGGCCTGCAGACCTGCCGGAAGATCATTCAGGACATGGGCGGTCTGTTCGAGACCCAGCTGGAGGAAGGCAAGTTTCTGGCAGAGATCGCCCTGCCGCTGGTGAAGGAGGAAACGGTATGATGAATCTGTATCTGTCCATGCAGAATACGGGAAGTGCCGCATTGATCATTTTGTTTGGCCTTGCCATCATTGGCTACGGCGTGCTGGCAGTGGTCAAGCCGGAGTGGCTCTGGAAGCTGGAGCACATGGGCCGCCGCTGGATGTACGAGGATCTGCAACCCACGGATAACGCACTGGTATGGATGCGGATCGTGGGGGCTTTTTGCATCATCGGCGGAATGTTCTTTATCCTGCTGATGCTCTGGCTGACCGTTGGAAGGAACGGCGCAATCTGAAATTGAAAAATAGCAGGGAAAGGAGTAAACACCTGTGAAACATCTGTACTTATTGGGAAATGACCCTGCCTTGGAATTTTTTGCAGTCATTTTGCTTCTGGCACTTGCGGGCTTTGGCCTGCTGATGATCCTCCGCCCGGATATTACCTGGTGGTTTGAAACCGCCCTGCAGTCATGGAAGTATGCGGAAGATCCCGAGCCTTCCGATGGCGCGCTGCTGATGCAGCGGATTGGCGGCGTACTGCTGATCCTGACCGCGATCTTTCTTGCCTGGAAAGGCTTTTTTGAGCAAAAATAACAGTAAAGGCGCATCTGTCCGATGCGCCTTGATTTTTGTGTATTTTGGCGGTACAATACATCTATCATCCGAAAAGGAGCGCCCGATTATGCAGCCCTGGAAACATTTCTGCACCATCACACGCCACCGTCATACCGTCATCCGCCACTGCTTCAAGGCGGGCATCGGCTGGCAGGGGTTGGGACACGACCTGTCCAAATACAGCTTTACCGAGTTCTGGACATCCTCCAAATATTATCAGGGCAATCGCAGCCCCAACGACCGGGAGCGCATTGTCAAGGGCTATTCCCAGTCCTGGCTGCACCACAAAGGCCGCAACAAGCACCACTATGAGTACTGGACGGACTACAGCAATGTGAGCCATATGGTAGAGCCGGTAAAAATGCCGCTGAAATATGTCATCGAGATGTTTTGTGACCGGGTGGCGGCCTGCAAGACCTATCAGGGCGACAAATACAATGACCGCAAGCCGCTGGAATACTATCAGTGGGGCAAAGGGCGGCATCTGATGCATGAAGAGACCAATGTTTTTCTGGAAAAGCTGTTGGTCATGCTGGCAGAAGAAGGGGAAGACAAAACCTTCGCCTGGATCCGCCAGTACCGAAAAGAGCATACCGACTATTAAAAAGATCCCCGACAGCCACTGCCGGGGATTTCTGTTATTCTTCTGCTTCCAGTTCTTCGTACAGCTGATCCAGCTTTTCCAGAATTTCTTCTGTATTGATGGCGGTCATGGTATCATCATCGTCCAACACAAAGAACACCTTGTCGTCGATGACCTCCTGATTTTCCGGATCGTAGGGGTACAAAACAGCGTACAGCTTGTTTTCAAACTCCAGCGTAGCATCCAGCAGGAAGGACAGCTCCTGGCCTTCCTCGTCGGTCAGGGTGAAAACGGGATTCTCTTCTTCCGGCAGTTCATTGGGCTCCATGGTCAGTCCTCCTCGTCCTCGTTGAGAATGGAAAAGATCTCCAGCAGGGTGTCCAGCAGCTCCTCGTCCTCCACGGGGTAGAGACCTTCCTCCCGGGTCTCAAAGAAGTACAGGGCGGTGCTTTCCTGCTCCTCCTCGGTGTATTCGGCAGCCACCAGATATTCCGCGCCGCCGTAGCTCAGCTCAGAAAGGATCTCCAGGGTCAGCTCGCCGCCGTCCTGGGTCTCTACTGTCAGCAGTTCGGGCTCATATTCTTCTGCCAGCTGCTCCAGCAGCTCGTCGTGATTGTGATCGGTCATAGGAAAGACCTCCTTTGGAGTAGATACTTCCAGTTTAGCGGGTTTTGCACCGTCCGTCAAGGGGTCAGAAGCGTAGGCCGCTGCCACGCTCAAAAAAGAATGAAAGTTCCCACGTAGCATGGCGGAACTGCCGGCGTTTTGCCTGTGCCAGTCGCTGGGGAAAAGGAATGTGGCTGCTGTGTGCGTGTTTCATAAGATCGTGCTCCTTTGCTTTTGTTGGCACGATCTTAGCATGGGAAAAGCGGGGAAAACAGGGAGCATCCGTTGAGATTTCCCAACCAAAGAGGGGAAAATCCCTCAACAAGAGGTTGGATCAGAGCCACACGGTGATGTAGTCACCGTCTTTCTCAGAAATATCTGCCAGCGGCGTGCCGTTCAGACACCGCTTGGCCTTTCGTAAAGCCCGCAGCAGGCGGCAAAGCTGGGGAAACGTCAGGATGACGCCGTGCTTTTTCAGGTACGGCTTTAGAAATACAAATGCAAGGGGTGCTGTCAGCTCGTTGAGAAACAGGCTGACAGGGATGGGGATGCGAAGGGTGGCACCATCCTTTTCGTGGATGTGGACGCGCATCAGTCCACCACCACCTCAATGTGACCACCGTTGGCTTCATCCATTTCCACCAGTTTACCGGACAGACCCATTTCCGCCATCTGCAGAACCTTTTCCAGATCTATGTTTTCCAGACCCTTGCCTGTGATCTGGGGCAAAGACAGGCCGATCTCCAAAGCAGCCCGAACCAGCACCATGGGAAGATTGACCCGGATCTTGTCGCCGCTTGCATCATTCATAATAACATGCATCACCAGTTGTTCCAGCGGCTTTCGGCTTCCTTCGGGAATAAGCTGCACGGTGGGACACTGTTCCCCGGTGAGCAAAGCGTCCACGCTGATACCAAACAGCTTTGCCAGATCGGGCAGCAGCAAAATATCCGGACAGGTCTGGTCGTTCTCCCATTTGCTTACTGCTTGGGAGGATACTCCCAGCTTTTCGGCCAGATTTTCCTGAGTCAGACCCTGTTCTTTTCGATATTGCGCGATGCGCTTTCCTAATGTTTCGTTCATAAAAGATTGCTCCTTTCTTTTGATGGCTCCAATGTACCATCAAAAAAGGCGCCAAAACAGCGACCGGCAGTTGGATTTTCCCAACCAAAAGGAGGGAAATCGCCCAACTGCCGGTTGAATTTCAAATCAACGCTTCAAAAAGTCCTCTGTCAGAGCCACAAAGGCGGCGCTGCCCTTCCACAGCACCGACTCGTCAATGTCGAACCGGGGATTATGATGGGGAACGCGGGTACGCTCGTCGGCAGCCGAGCTGAGGAAGTAGAACACACCGGGGACTTCCTTTTGGTAGCAGGAAAAGTCCTCGCTGCCCATGCTGGGCGTCATCGTGGTCTGCAGGAAACCTTCACCTGCCACCTTGCCGATGGAAGCCTGCGCCAGACGGGTCAGCTCCTGAGGATTGATGACGGCATCGGTGGCGCGCCGGATGCGCACATGGCAGCTGCCCCGGAACAGAGCGGCGGTGGCTTTGGCGATCTCTTCGATGCGTCGCAGCACATATTCCCGGGTGGCGGGATCGTGGGCGCGGAGGGTGCCATCGATCTCCACCTGCTCGGGAATGATGTTGTAGATCTGACCGCCCTGAATACGGCCTACCGTGAGGGACACCGCCTGTGCGGCAGGCAGCTCCCGCGCCAGCACCTCCTGCAGATTGATGACGATGTGGGAGGCGATGGTCACCGGGTCAACGCCCTTTTCGGGAGTGGAACCGTGGCAGCCCTTTCCCTGAACGGTGAGGAAGAAGCAGTCGGCAGAGGCCATCACGTTGCCGGGGCAGACGGTAAACGTGCCGGCAGGGATGGCAGGGTCAACGAGATTGCCGATGTGACAGCCGAAAACGGCGTCCACGTCCTTGCAAACGTCCTGCCCCACCACCTTTTGTGCGCCGGATACGCACTCTTCGGCGGCCTGGAACACAAAACGCACCTTGCCGGGAATCGTTTTCCGGTTTTCCTGCAGTACCTTCAGTGCGCCCAGCAGCATGGCGGCATGGGCATCGTGACCGCAGGCGTGCATCATACCGTCGATCTGGGAGGCATAGGGCAGGTCAGTCTGCTCCTGAATGGGCAGAGCATCGGTGTCGGCTCGCAGCAGCACGGTTTTACCGGGCTTGCCTCCTTTGATCTCGCCCCACAGGGAGGAATCTACCGGGGACAGGGTGTAGGCAATGCCCATACTGTCCAACTGCTGCCGGAGATAGGCCTGGGTGCGGGGCAGCTCATGCCCCAGTTCGGGGATCTGATGAAGAGCCCGGCGGAAGGAAACGATTTCCGCCTGCAGGGCTTCACACTGCTTCCACATATCAGCAATCCTCAAAGTTGCAGAACACCTGCATCTGGCCATTCTGCAGCAGCAGGCGACCCAGTGCGATGGTGGTGTCGATGTTCAGTTCCTCATCCAGCAGCAGGATGTCGGCGTCTGCGCCGGGGGTCAGGCAGCCCTTTTTGCCCTGCAGACCCAGTGCCTTGGCCGGGTTGACAGTGGCGATGGTGATGGCCTCCTCCAGCGGCAGGCTTTCGTGCTCCACCAGACCCTTGATGGTGTTGTGGAGGGAGATGACCTTGCCGGCGCCGATGCCGATCATTTCCTTCTTGGCGTTCCAGACGGGCAGCGAGCCGTTGCCGTCGGTGGACAGGGTGACAGAGCCCTCGGGACATTCGATCATGGCACGGTGGATGAGGGCACAGCGCTTTGCCATGTTGTCGGGGTCACAGGTAATGTCAATGAAGCCGCCCATGTTGGCAAACTTGATGGCCTGGTCGATCTTGCCGGCAACGTGGGTGGGGCGGAAGGTGGCGATGGGCACTTCGGAGTGCTCCAGTGCCTCAAAGATGATGTTCAGTTGATCTTTGCCAGAACCGGTGTGCAGGTGCACGATGCCCGGCTTGCCGGACAGCACGCCGGCCTGATGGGCATCAGAGGCCAGCCGGATCAGTTCGTCGCGGGTGATGGTGGCGGAACGATGGTCACAGATGGCGATCTTCACGCCGATGCACTCCTCCAGCATGACGATGTCCCGGCGGACAGAGCCGGTAACATTGGGGGAGGGGTACTGGTATGCACCGGTGAGGCAGTAGCAGGTCAGACCCTGCTCCCGGAAGGCCTTTGCCTTGGCCACCAGACTTTCCACCGAACGGGTGGTACCGTCGGTGCCCAGCAGACCAACGATGGTGGTGATACCGGCCTTAACGGGAGCGCTGAACTTCAGCGGAGGCACCTGATTGGAAAAGCCGCCTTCGCCGCCGCCGCCGGTGATGTGCACGTGCTGGTCGATATAGCCGGGAATGGCGCGCATACCCTTTCCGTCGATGACCTCCAAACCATCAAAGGCGCAGTCCAGCTTGTCGCCAACGGCAGCGATGCGCTTGTCGGCAATGAGCAGCTCGGAAGATTTCCATTCGCCGTCCCGGAAAATTCGGATATTCTTGATGAGTTTCAGCATAAAAAGTCTCCTTTTAACACAATATCCGCCCGATTTGGGCGGATATCGGGTAATTACAAATTATTTGGTGCCAAAAATACGATCACCTGCATCGCCCAGACCGGGAACGATGTAGCCATGCTCGTTGAGACATTCATCCAGCGCGCCGGCATAGATGTCCACGTCGGGATGGCTTTCCTGAATACGCTTGA
>CAZVRM010000042.1:0-9581 GCA_964629605.1 uncultured Oscillospiraceae bacterium | reverse complement strand
TTTCGGGCTCCTAACCGCGGTGTTTTTTCTTAGCTCATTTTGCAACGAGCCCTTTCTTTTTACAACCGACGGAGTGAAACGTCGATCTCTCCGTTTTTATCAATCGTCACGATAGCGTATCGCCTTTCCGTTGTCCCCATGCTGCCTGGACAAAGATAGAGGGTATTCCCGATCTGTTCCAGCTTCTGACGATGTGTATGTCCATATAACACAAGATCTGCATCACACTGTTTTGCCTGCTGAACTAATCCGTGCAGGCCTTGTTTTGCACCATACAGATGACCATGTGTCATATAAATCCTTTTGCCCCCCAATTCAAACTTACGAAAAGGCGGCTCCATAGACATAAAATCACAGTTTCCACTAACTGCTGCAAACGCTGTATCCCAAGGAAGATTCACCTGGTGCCAGTCCCGCTCACCGTCACCCAGGAAATAAAGATACCTTGGCTTTTCCAGATCAATCAAATCCTGCAAGCCGTACCAGTTACCGTGCGAATCAGAACAAACACAAATTTTCATATCATACTTCCCTTCTGTGTCACATTTGCTTTGGAATTTCATATACTGTGGTATCACAAGTTTTAGGAGGAATTGATGATGCCCGGAGATATTGAGAACGCTGCGCGTTCTATGATGTCATCCCCCCAGGGGATCAAAATCATTAAAGGTTTGGATAAATATAATGCTGCAATGAACACGGAAGGCGGCAGACAGCTGCTTTCGATGCTGGCAGGCAGTGGAAGTGATGCACTGAAGACTGCGGCTCAGGCAGCAATGAGTGCGCCCAGAGACCCTGGTCGTGCACTGCTGCAGAATTTACTTAGCTCCAAAGACGGCGCGGCGCTGGCCGCGAAGGCCATCGAGGTCATGGGAGTATAATCACCATGGCTGATCTGGATGAACGACTGAACCAGTTGCTTTCCGATCAGGATACCGTTAACCGGATCCTGGAATTGGCCAAACTAATCCAAGCGCAGCGGGACAGCCAAAATCCGGAGTCAGTCAAGCCCCCAACGCCCGCATCACAAAACACTGAACCGGATCTAAGTACCCTGCTGGCCACCGTACTTTCAACACAGGATACCCAATCACCGCAGCAAGGTGAGCCGGTGTCGATAAATGACAGTACCGTATCCCCTTCTCCGTTGGTCTCCCTGTTGCCGCAACTGATGCAGGCAATGTCCGGACATGGAAATCTGATCAAAAGTGAACGCGTCAATTTAATACAGGCAATGCGTCCTTATTTGAAAGAAAATCGTCTGCAAAGTATTGATCGTGCTTTGAAAATGGCAAACGTTACAAAAGCCGCCACCTCTGCCCTCCATCTTTTGGGGAGGTGACCTGACTGTTTAATCGTTATTTTTCAGCCAGATGGCCGGAAAAAACAGATGCTGATACCCTTTCCAAAGACCAGTCTCCACCCCCATCGGAAAAAAAGGTCTTTCAGCCAACTTTTTCTGATGTAACCTCTGAACAAACGGAAGCGACGCAAAATCAGCCAAAAAATCAAAGTATTCTGAAGGGACTTTTCGGTGGAAATATTAAACTTCCGGAATTTGATGCTGATACCATTTTACTTTTGGTGTTGGTCTATTTTTTAGTAGCCGATGATACAGAAAATATCAGTGATACCCTCCTGATTATCGGCGTACTTCTCCTACTTGGATTTTAATAGGGAAAACACCGCAGAGATGCTCTCTGCGGTGTGCTTTTTATTCTGGCAAAGTACCATCAGGTAATACAAATAGCTCTTCCGCTACTTCTTCCAATGTAAGTGCAGTCATATAGCAGGTATAGGTGTTCACACCATCCACCGTGCCGGTTGCCTGCAAAAGAAGACCGTTTTCCACCAGAATGTACCACTGTTCGATCTCATTGGTAACCAAATCCTGCGTTTCTGCGTAAAGACAAAGTGTTCCATCCTGTTCGCGCAGTTCTCCTACGAGAATCTGAGACGCATCCATTGCTATCAGATCTTCATAAGAAGGTATCCGACTATACAGGTCGGCATCGCTTTCCTGCCGAGCATAGCGACTGTATGCCGTACCGTTACCCCACAGATAAACCCAATCATCCGTCAGAATCGTCTGTTGCGCCGCTTGTCCATCTGCTGAAAATTGAGAGATCCGAACGCAATCATCCGCCCGCCAAAGCTCCGTTTTCATCGTCGTCTGTGTATCCCGGTAATAATAGACCGTCGACAACTGACAATGATAATCCGCAGGCCGCTGTAAAGATGCAACTACCGATTGAATATTTTCTGCGGTAATTGTGATGGTTTTAACTTGGTCTCGATTGCTGTCGCCAATCTCATGGCTGGTATCAATCTCAGCCGAGCCCTGTCCCGGCAAGCTGATCGTATAACTATCGCTTTGATTGGAGGACAGGAAAAAACTGATGAAAATCCCCACAGCCACTACAAACATTGCAGCAATTAATGCCGTTGTACTGCGTTTTTTCATAAAAAATTATTCTGCAGAAAAATCTTCTGCGGGTGCATCCTTTTCTCCAAGGAAATATAACAAATCGTCAACGATACGGCGGCAGGCAAAACCATCGCCATAGGGATTTGCAGCGTGTGCCATATCCCGGTAACGCTGACCACCCAAAAGCAGCTCTTCGGCCTCGGCGATGATGACATCCTTCTCTGTGCCAATCACCCGCACAGTGCCGGCCGCCACAGCCTCAGGACGTTCGGTCTCCCTGCGCAATACCAGGACAGGCTTGCCCAGTGCAGGCGCTTCCTCCTGCAGGCCACCCGAGTCAGTCATAACCATATAGGATCGTGCCAACAGATTATGCATATCGGTAACGCCCAGAGGCTTTACCAGCAGAACATTTTCCAAGCCATCCAGATAACGGTGTGCAACTTCCTGCACGTAGGGGCTCAGATGAACAGGATATACCAGCTGCACATCGGGATGATTCTTTGCCAGATGAGCAAATGCCGCCATGATATTTTCCATGGGCTGACCGTAGTTTTCCCGGCGATGGGCTGTGATGGCGATCACGTTTCGGGCAGAAAAATCCAGTTCCTGCAAAGCAGGTTCTTCAAAGGTATAATCATCCTTCACAGTCAATTTCAAGGCATCGATGGCGGTATTGCCGGTAATAAAAATAGGTGCCTGGATGTTTTCACGCCGCAGATTCTCAGCATTATTGACGGTAGGAGAAAAATGCACATCGGCAATCACGCCCACCAGCCTGCGATTTGCCTCTTCAGGATAGGGCGATTGCAGATCAAAGCTTCGGAGACCGGCCTCTACATGACCGATGGCTACATGGTTATAAAACGCTGCCAGTGAAGCCGCAAAGGTGGTGGTGGTATCGCCATGCACCAGCACGATGTCGGGCTTCACTTCCTGAAGAACCTTTTCCAACCCCAGGGTCGCCTTACTTGTGATGGTGGTCAAGGTCTGCTGCTTTTCCATAATATCCAGATCAAACTGAGGATGCACATCAAAGGCTTCCAGCATCTGATCCAGCATTTCACGGTGCTGTGCAGTTACACAGACCAGCGATTCAATTTCTTCTCTGCTCTCCAGTTCCTTGACCAAAGGACACATTTTGTTTGCCTCAGGCCGAGTACCGAAAACACTCATTACTTTTCTTTTCATGAGGGTTCTTCCTCCTGTTTTTCCCCATTGGCCTTCTGCTGCAATTCCTCCAGCACTGCTTGCGTTTTCTTACTGCGCTGCTTTTCTACCGACATCAGGGTCATTGCAAGGAAGAAGCACACCAAAACCGCTAACGCTAAGAAAATCAGTCGGGATTCGTTGGTTCTTGCTAAAATCACGGCGGTTAAACCCATCAGGGCACTGAAAGCATACAGAATAGCCACGCTCTGCTTCTGGTCAAAACCCAGATCAATCAGCCGATGATGCACATGTCCACGGTCGGCCTGCAAAGGGCTCTGCCCTTTCAGCAGACGGCGAACGATGGCAAAGCCGGTGTCAAAAATGGGAAGTCCCAGCAAAATAAAAGGTACCGCAAAGGAAATCACGGCATAGAACTTAAACAAGCCTTGAATGGATGTCACCGCCAGGATATATCCCAAAAACATCGAGCCGGTATCACCCATAAAGATTTTTGCAGGATTCATGTTGTAGGGCAAAAAGCCCAGACATGCACCTGCCAGCGCCGCCATCATCAGCGCAATCTGCACCTCAGAATACAGCACCGCAATGATCAGCATGGTAACCGTTGCAATGGCAGAGACACCGCAGGCCAGCCCATCCAGACCGTCAATAAAGTTGACGGCGTTGGTGATACCAACGATCCACAGCACAGTAACAGGGATACTCAGTGCACCAAGATAAAAGTAGGAATTCTCCACAAAAGGATGACCAAATCCCCGAATGACCACGCCGGACAACGCCGGAATCAGTGCGGCTACGATCTGCCCCACAAATTTAATTTTTGCATCCAGTGCGACAATATCATCTACAATGCCCAGTGCTACAAGAATCAGCGCACCAACCAAAATGGCGCGGAACTGCCCATTCATGGGAATGAATAAAATAGAACTGAGTAAAAAACCTGCAAAAATCGCCAGACCACCCATACGGGGAATGGGTGTTTTGTGCATACGCCGATTATCCTTCGGCACATCCACGGCCTTGATCTTGATAGCCAGCATTTTGACAGCAGGCGTGCTTGCAAAAGCAACTGCCAATGCAAAAATGAAGGCGAACATACAATTCAAGGTCAAATTGTTGTCAATATTGAACATATGCGATCACCGCTTTGTAAAAAGATCAGGGTTTGAGAACAAAGCCAACCTTCTTCTGTGCTTTGCTCAGCGTGCGATAAGCCAGACGTGCGGCCTTATCGGCGCCGTCACGAGCCACCTGATCCAGATAATCTTTATTCTTCATCAGATCTTCCACCTGCTCTCGGAAAGGACGAAGCATTTCCACCACAGCCTCACCACAGGCGGTCTTGAACTCACCGTAACCCTTTCCGGCAAACTCAGCTTCGATCTGCTCGGGAGTCTTGCCGGTGGCAACCGAATAAATGGTGATCAAATTGTTAATGCCGGGCTTATCAGGGCCGCGGCGCACTTCGCCCTGAGAGTCAGTGACAGCACGCTTGAACTTGCGCATGATGTCCTCGGGCTTGTCCATTACCAGAATGTTGGCGTTCACATTGGGGTCAGACTTGCTCATCTTCTTTTCAGGCTCAGCAAGGCTCATGATTTTTGCACCGATAGCGGGAATATAAGGCTCGGGCAGCTTAAACGTATTGCCATAAACACCATTGAAACGGTTTGCAATGTCACGGGCAATCTCCACGTGCTGCTTCTGGTCTGCCCCCACAGGAACCAGATCAGCCTGATACAGCAGAATATCCGAAGCCATCAGCACAGGATAGGTAAACAAACCGGCGTTGATATTGTCGGAATTTTTGGCAGACTTATCCTTGAACTGGGTCATGCGGGTCAGCTCGCCGAACATGGTGTAGCAGTTGAGAATCCAAGCCAACTCGGAGTGAGCAGAAACGTGCGTCTGAATAAACAAAATGCTCTTTTCGGGATCAATGCCGGCTGCCAGCAGGCTGGCAAGCGCACGATAAGTATTCTCCCGAAGCTTTGCAGGCTCCTGACGCACGGTGATGGAATGGCCGTTTGCGACCATATAAACGCAGTTAAATTCTTCCTGCATATTTGCCCAGTTGCGAATAGCGCCAATATAGTTTCCCAGAGTAAACTGATTGCCCGAAGGCTGAATACCACTGAGGACGATCTTCTTCTTTTCAACGGCAACTTCTGCCATATGGTATCGACTCCTTTTTTGGAAAGCTTCTGATATGTAAAATCCATGTTTACAGTTAGATTTAGTATACCATTCTTTTTCCATTTCAGCAACCTTTCTTCTCTCGTTTGATGCATAATTTCCAAAGATTTTAGAAAAATAATGCCAAAAGGAGTGGTCTGTTTTGGAAAAGAGAACCCTGATCCATTTGGCCTGTTTCGGGCTTGCCCTGTCGGTCATTCTCGGCGGCAGTACGATTTATTACGCCTATCAGCAAACCCAATATGAACGCTATACGGAGGCGCAGCATCAGAGCAGCCTTTCACAGCTTTTGAACAGTCTGAATCAGCTGGAAACCTCATTGGAAAAAGCACAGTTTTTGCCCGAGGGCGCCTTACGGCAGACCATGGCGGCAGACATCTGGATGGAGAGTCAATTGGCATCAGAAGCCTTGTCTTCCCTTCCACTGGGGGATCAGCGCCTGGAGCAAACCGAAACCTACATCGCACAGGTGGGCGATTATGCTTATTATCTCCTGCGCAGCGGTGCCTATGGACGTTCTACGCCCGAGGAATGGTCAAAACTTTGCGCCTTGTATGAAAATGCCGCCGCTATTCTTCAGCAAATCGACCAGCTAAAAGAGCAATTTGATACCGGTAGCCTCAGCATTTCCATCGAGCCTGTAAAGCAACAGAGCGAGGACTCGCTGAGTTCTTCTTTGACACAGATCAACGATGAGTTCCCCGACTATGCATCGCTTATCTACGACGGCCCCTACTCTGATCATATTTCCCAGCGCACCCCCAGCGCCCTGGAGGGTATGCGGAGTTATTCATTGGAAGAAGCCCGTACAAAGGCAGCGCAGCTGCTGCAAGTCGCTCCGGATGCACTTACTGCAGATTATGATTCGGAAGGACAGATCCCGGCATATGGATTTTCCTGTGACACTCGTTCGGTGTCTCTTTCTAAACAAGGTGCTTTGGTTTTATCCCTTACTGATAATCGAGAATATAGCGTTTCTACGCTTTCAGAAATGCAGGCCGTTGAAAAGGCATCCGCCTATCTTCGTGATCTGGGACTCCCCCCAATGACGCACAGCTACTATTCAAATTACGAAAACATCCTTACCATCAACTTTCACTGTCTGGAGGGCGATGTGATTGTATATCCCGATCTGGTCAAGGTAGGCATCGCACTGGATGATGGTTCCATTGTACGGCTGGATACCACCGGCTTTGCTATGAATCACAAGCCGCGACAGATCGTTTCCCCTGCCGTTACGTTGGAAGATGCACGGCGAAACATCCCCGAAAATCTGAATGTTCAAGGAGAGCATCTGGTATATATTCCTACCACGGGAGAAAACGAGGTGCTCTGCTGGGAGTTTGTTTGCGCGACCGCCAATGGCGGACAAGTTCTTTTGTATATCAATACCGAAACCGGACAGACCGAAAATATTCTCCTTCTGATTGAGAATGAAGCAGGGACTCTAACCAGATAATTTCTGTAAAGCTGTATAACTATACAAATGCCGGATATTGAGCATATCCGGCATTTCCCATTATCATTCGACAATGATTCTCTGCATAGAAAACAGGCTGTAGGAAATGTCATTCCTACAGCCTGCGCAAGCTATATGCGGTTTTGATACAATGTCAACACAAACAAGAAAACTCAATCCCTACAGGTCAACTCCCACATAAGTGCCACTGCTGTGGGAAGCAAATCGTCAGGAAAATCGTAATGCACCGTATGAATGGGAGGGCATTCCACGCCGGCTCCCAGCTCAAACATTGCACCGGTGGCCTGCTTGGGATAGTAGCCGAAGTCATCGGAGCCTCGATAAGGCTGGGGCGCCTCCCGATACGCCAGCCCCAGCTTTTTGGCAGCTGCACGAATCCGTTCCGTTGCCTTGGGGTGATTGGCCGACTCCGGAAACTCGTCGCAATAACGCACGCTCCAAGTCAAGCCGTCAGCCTGTGCCAGTTGCTGGGCCAACGCCTCCAACTGTGTCTGCAGCTCGTCCATTTCCCGCTCGTACTGTCCACGGATGGTCAGCAGCAGTTCACCGCGACTGGCCTGTGTACCAAAGGCAGGCTCACCCACATCCACCTGAATCACCGTACAGAACACCTGTCCCTGCCAATGATCAGCAGACAGTAATTCCGGGATTTGATTGACAATTTTTGCAATGGCAAAGGCCGGACATCTTCCGGCTTCAGGCATACTTGCATGAGAAGGCACACCGTCAAAATGCAGAATCATCCCTTTGGATGCATAGTACATGGTGCCATCCATCGTCTGCACCATCCCCTTTTGCAGTCCGGGACGGTTGTGCCATCCATACACCAAACCGATTCCCTTCTCAGGCAGCAAGCGAGCACATTCCTCCCCGCCGGCACCGATCTCCTCTCCATGCTGGAAAATCAGATATACATCCCGATCGGCTCCCCGTTCTTCCAATTCCAGTGCCAGACCGCACAGGGACACGGCATGACCGTCATGTCCGCATTTGTGACCATGTCCGGCAATCTGGGAAACATACGGCGCATCAATTTCATCCCGCACCGGCAAGGCATCCAGTTCCGCGCGGAAAGCAATACCGGGAAGATCGCTTTCGGAATGATAGCAAGCATAAAACCATTTACCGCAGGGCACGATTTCCAGTCGTGTGTGCTCCCGTAAAAATTCCATCAAATGCTCTTGTGTCCAGCGTTCTTCCAAGGAAAGTTCCGGGTGCTGATGCAGCTGATGCCGTAACTCCCTTAGCAGCAATTCATAATCATGCTTCATATTCTTCCTCCCAAGATACGATCATCGCAGTCAATGTATCCAGATCAGTGACGCAATTCAAAACATCCAGCAAGGCGTTTGGGCTGAGTTGTTGGGGCAACTGTAGCTCCTTGAGCAGCCGCTGACGTCTCTGCGCGCTTCCGGCACCACCCGAAAGTCCCAATTCATACAAATCCGCCTTAGTAATGCCGCTCTTTGTGGGAACGATACCCTGCAGCGCACCACTTGCCTCCACAGCCCGGATGATCACTTCATCCGGCACCCCTTCCACACCCAGCTTTCCTTCCTTAGAGCCCTTGGCTTTGCGTTTCTCTTTTCCGTAAAGGTCGGGAATGTAGGCATGAAAAAGTTTGTCCTTCGGTACAGTTCCTTTCAGATAATTCCGGATCAAAAAGCCAGCACCGTCAGGATCGGTAAATACCAGAAGTCCACGTACTTCCGCAAGCCGACGAAGAAGCTCCAATTTATCCTTTTGCTTAAAAATACCAAAACCATCGGTGGTTAGAATCGTGGCATCAAAGATTTGCGACAACTTAATTTTGTCGTATTTTCCCTCTACCAAGATCACCGGTCCAACTTTAATCATTTTGCAGCCTCCGCAAAACGAAGCAGCAGCAATTCCAAGCTGCGCTGTGGATCGGGTAAATTGCTCTTCAGTGCCAAATCTGTCTCAAGACAAAGTTTCTGCACCCAACGCAAATAATCCAGACTGCATCTGCGCGCATTCTGGATCAGACGGCGTGCAGGATAGGCTGATTTAAAGCCCAGAATCTGCGCGATCTCGTTTTCGCCCTTGCCCTTTACCATGGCCAGTTTTGCCCCATAAAGACGCTGCATCTGCTTGGTAATCGCCGCCAGCACCGCCACCGGTTCCTGCTTCATGTCAAATAGATCCCGCAGGATCAGCAACCCCTTGCTGTACTGCTTTTCCAATAAGCAATCGGTCAACTCAAAAACAGTTGCCTCCAGAACGCGGGAGCCCAATGCATCAATATCTCCCTTGTCAATTCGCTCCTGAGGCGTTCCCGCTGCA
>CAZVRM010000041.1:0-10749 GCA_964629605.1 uncultured Oscillospiraceae bacterium | reverse complement strand
TGGGGCAGATGACCCTTGACGGGCTTGCGGGAAATGTCGTGGGGCGGAGTCAGCTCCGCGCCGGTTTCGGCATCCCGCAGCACCAGACAATGGCGATAGCTGATGCCGGGGTGCAGCTCCACCTTTTCGCTGCGGAATACCTTATCCATGGCCTCGATCAGCTGGCGGGATTCTTCGGAGGAGATCTCACCGGCGCTGTAGTCGGTCATGATGCAGTCTTCGATGTTGTCCGAGCCGGACAGGGTGACGGTGTTGCAGCGATAGGCCACATCACCGGCATTCAGGGGGATGCCCATATTGACGGCTTCCAAGGGAGAGCGACCGGTGTAATAGACCAGCGGATCGTAGCCAAACACCGACAGGTTGGCGTTGTCCGAGCCGGGCTTCATGCCGTGGGGCACGGTCTGTGCCAGACCGAACAGGCCGCCCTGGGCGATCTTGTCCATATTGGGGTGGGAGGAAACGTCCAGCGGGGTCTTGCCGCCCAGTGCTTCCACCGGGTAGTCGGCCATACCATCGCACAAAAAGACAACAGATTTCATCAGAATACCTCCTTTGGGGGGAATGGGATTTACTTGAGCCAGTCCAGCACTTCCTGCTTCATGGCTTCCTTGTCGATAACCCGCTCAAACCGGGGCTGCTTGTTCTTCAGCTCCTTCAACGGGGCGGGGATGGACATACAGGAGACGATCTCCATGGCCTCCAGCATCTGGAAGTCGGTGCCTTCAAAGTCCAGATCCATGGCGGGCAGGATGGCAGGTGCAAACTTGAAGGGGGAGGCGGTGGACACCACCACGCAGGGCTTGTGGTCGCCGGTGGCCTTGTGGTACTGCTCCATGGCGTTGACGGCAACACCGGTGTGGGTGTCACACAGATAGCCATTGGCAAACCAGGTGTCGTGGACGGTGACCTCGGTCTGGTCATCGTTGCAGCAATAGCCCACAAAGCCCTCGTCCTTGAGCTTTTTCAGCACGTTGGGGCCAACGTCGTACTTGCCGGCCTTTTTCAGCTGCTCCATCCAGTTGCGAACAACGATGTCGTTGCCGTCGGACAGCATGAACAGCAGACGCTCCAGATTGGAGGAGATCAGAATATCCATGCTGGGGGAGTCGGTGAGATGGAACTTGCGGTTCTTGTTGTAAACACCGGTCTTGATGAAGTCGGTGAGCACGTTGTTTTCGTTGGAGGCGCAGATCAGCTTGTCCACGGGCAGGCCGGACTTCTTTGCCAGATAACCGGCCAGAATGTCGCCGAAGTTGCCGGTAGGCACGCAGAAGTTGATGGCGTCACCCATTTTGATCTCGCCCTTGGCCAGCAGCTGGGCATAGGACCAGAAATAATAAGCGATCTGAGGTGCCAGACGACCCCAGTTGATGGAGTTGGCAGAGGACAGCATGACGCCCTTTTCGTCCAGCTCTTTGACCACGGCGGGATCGGTGAAGATGGCCTTCACGCCGCTCTGGGTGTCATCAAAGTTGCCGCGAACGGCAAAGACGTTCACGTTGTCGCCGCTCTGGGTGACCATCTGCAGTCTCTGCATATCGGAAGTGCCGCCGTGAGGATAGAACACGCAGATCTTGGTGCCTTCCACGTCGGCAAAGCCCTCCAGGGCGGCCTTACCGGTGTCGCCGGAGGTGGCCACCAGAATGGCAACCGTCTTGTCGGAGCCGCACTTTTTGGCGGCGGCGGGCAGCAGGCGGGGCAGCATCTGCAGGGCGAAATCCTTGAAGGCGCAGGTGGGGCCATGCCACAGCTCCAGGCTGTAGGCACCCTCCCGGAACTTGCGGACGGGAGCCACCTCGGGCACATCAAACTGCTTGCCGTAAGCGCCCGCAACGAAGCCGGCGATCTCCTCCTGGGTATAGTCGGGCAGGAAGGCCGAGAGCACGGTCTCCGCTACCTGACGGTAGTTCATCTTTGCCATCTCTTCGATCTGCGCGGCAGAAAATTCGGGCAGGGAAACGGGGGTGAACAGGCCGCCGTCCTCGGAAAGACCCTGCAGGATGGCCTGGGCAGAAGTGACACGCAGGTCACGGTTTCTGGTACTGCAAAAATCCATGGTAAAACCTCCTGAAAACGCTTGAAACAAGCGGAAAAATCAATAAAAATAGCTTACACTTTATCATAGCAAAGTTTTTGCCGTTTGTCTATGCCTACAAGTCATGTTTTGCCGTTGCTTTTTCTGTTTTATATGGTATAATTGGCTGTAAAGACACCTTTTTGTCAACCAAATACCAAGTCCCGTAAAACGGGCAAAGCCCGTGTCATCACGGGTGGGAGGCGCAGACATATGAACAAAAACCTGACGATGCTCACCGATTTTTATCAGCTGACCATGGCCAACGGCTATCTGGAAAACGGCATGGCGGATACCATTGCCTATTTCGATATGTTCTTCCGGAAGGTACCCGACGGCGGCGGTTACGCCATTATGGCCGGCGTGGAGCAGATGGTGGATTACCTGAAAAATCTGACCTTTACCGAGGAAGACATCGCCTATCTGGAGGGCAGAGGCTGTTTCTCCAAGGCCTTCCTGGAATATCTGCGAAACTTCAAGTTTGAATGTGATGTGTGGGCCATTCCCGAGGGCGAGGTCATCTTCCCCGGTGAGCCCATTGTCACCGTGCGCGGCCCCATCATTCAGGCGCAGTTCGTGGAGACCATGATCCTGCTGTGCATCAACCACCAGAGCCTGATCGCCACCAAGGCCAGCCGTATGGTGCGCGCCGCCGAGGGTCGCGCCGTGCTGGAGTTTGGCTCCCGCCGCGCACAGGGCGCTGACGGCGCCGTTCTGGGTGCCCGTGCCGCCTATATTGCCGGTGCCGCCGGTACGGCCTGCGTGCTGTCTGACCGGGAGTTCGGCGTGCCTGCCGTGGGCACCATGGCCCACAGCTGGGTGCAGTCCTTTGACAGTGAGTACGAGGCCTTTGCCGCCTATGCCAAGACCTATCCCAACGCCTGCACCGTACTGGTGGATACCTACAGCGTGCTGAAATCCGGCGTGCCCAACGCCATCAAGGTTGCCAAAGAAGTGCTGGAGCCCATGGGCTGCCGCATGAAGGGCGTCCGCATTGACTCGGGCGACATTGCCTACCTGAGCCGTGAGACCCGCAAGATGCTGGACGAAGCCGGCATGGAGGACTGCGGCATCGTGGTTTCCAACTCTCTGGATGAGTTTCTGGTGCGCGACCTGCTGCGGCAGGGTGCCTGCATCAATTCCTTCGGCATTGGTGAGCGTCTGATCACCGCCAAGAGCGCCCCCGTCTTCGGCGGCGTTTACAAGCTGGTGGCCATCGACGGCAAGGACGGCGAGATCATTCCCAAGATCAAGATCTCCGAGAACGTGGGCAAGATCACCAATCCCCACTTCAAGCAGGTCTGGCGCTTTACCGACAAGCGGGACGGCAAGTACCGTTCCGACGTGCTGACCCTTCGGGACGAGGTCATCGATGACAGCCAGCCTTACCTGCTGTTCGACCCCAACTACACCTGGAAGCGGCACACCATCACCGATTACGAGGCCAAGCCCCTGCAGGTGCAGCTGTTCGACAAGGGCGTTTGCATCCACAAGCCCCGGGACATCGAGGAGATCCGCGCCTATTGCAAGGAGTGCCAGAGCCGTGTGTGGGAGGAAGTTTCCCGTTTTGAGAACCCCCACCCCTACTATGTTGACCTGTCCCAGAAGCTGTGGGACATCAAGCAGCAGCTGCTGATGGAAAATCACAAATAAACCAAAGGATATAAGGAGGCTGCCCCTATGGAATGGAACAAAGTAATGCGTACCCGCAAGTCCTGTCGGGAATACGTTGATGAGCAGATCACCACCGCCCAGCTGAAAGCGCTGCTGGAGGCCGGCTGTGCCGCACCCGTTGCCCGGGGCAAGTTCGAGCAGCTGCAGCTCACCGTGGTGCAGAACAAGGAACTGCTGGACATGATCGACGCTGCCGCCAAGCAGTCCTACGGCGACGACAGCTTCAGCTGTACCCGTGGCGCTCCCACCGTCATCGTGGTGTCGGTGCAGGAAGAGCAGGGACAGATCGCACCCAACATGATCGCC
Organism: uncultured Oscillospiraceae bacterium; assembly: GCA_964629605.1. Classification (GTDB taxonomy): domain Bacteria; phylum Bacillota; class Clostridia; order Oscillospirales; family Butyricicoccaceae; genus UBA4644. The sequence continues at coordinate 6,692 of CAZVRM010000041.1, read as the reverse complement.
AGCGCCGGCTGCGTGGTGGAAAATATGCATCTGGCCGCCACCGAGCTGGGGCTGGGCAGCGTTTATCTGGGCTCGATCCAGGCGGTGAACAACAGCTTTGAGGTGCTGTATAAGCTCAACCTGAAGGACGGCTTCTGGCCGGTGGCCGGTCTGGCTGTGGGCAATGCCAAAGAGCCTGCTGTGGAGCGGGAGATCCCCATGGATAAGATCTACACCAATATTGTGGAATAAACAGCAACGCCCCCGGAACCAGGTTCCGGGGGTGTTTTTCAGTCGTGGATCTGCCAGTCGATGGGACTTTGTCCCACGGCAGTCAAAAAGTCGTTGGTCTTGGAAAAATGCTTGCAGCCGAAAAAACCCTGCCAGGCCGAAAGGGGGCTGGGGTGGGGCGCTGCCAGCACCAGATGCTGCATCCCGTGGATCAGCGGGATCTTGTTCCGGGCGTTGGCACCCCACAGCAAAAAGACCAGGGGCTTTTCCCGCTTGTCCAGATGGCGGATGATGCTGTCGGTGATCTCTTCCCAACCCTTGCCTTTGTGGGAATTGGGCTGTCCGCCCCGGACGGTGAGCACCGTGTTCAGCATGAGCACACCCTGTCCCGCCCACTCCAGCAGGTTTCCATGGCTGGGGATGGTGCAGCCCAGATCAGTCTGCAGCTCTTTATACATATTCTGCAAAGAGGGTGGAATTTTGACACCCCGCTGCACCGAAAAGGCAAAGCCGTGGGCCTGTCCCGGGCCGTGATAGGGATCCTGACCCAGCAAAACCACCTTCACATCGTCATAGTCGGTATATTTCAGTGCGTTGAAGATGTCCTCCTTGGGCGGATAAACCGGCCCCTGGGCGTATTCTTCTTTCAGATATTCCCGCAGAAGCCGATAATTTTCGCTTTCCAGATCGGCCTGCAGGATGGTATCCCAGCGGTTGCCGAAAAAGACCATGGGGATCCCTCCCAAAATCGTAAGTTTGGCATCAGTATAGCACACATTCTGTCGAATGTAAAATTTGCCGCATTTTTCCGGAACAGGCATGGAATTCTGCACATAATTATGATATACTAAAGCCAAATCAGAGAAACGATCGTGAAATCAACATAGAGGAGGTTTGTATATGGCATTTTTTGATAAGATCACCGCTGCCGCCAAGTCGGCCAAGGAGTCTGCCAACACCGCCATTGAGGTGAGCAAGCTGAACATGAAAATCAAGGGTGAAAATGACAGCATCGAGCAGTTCAAGGGACAGATCGGTGACCTGTTGTGGGCCCAGTATCAGGAAGGCGAAGTGACCGATCCCCGGATCATCGCTCTGTGCGAAAGCATTGCCGCCGCCAACGCCAACATCGAGGAGCTGCAGCAGCAGATCGAGGTGCTCAAGACACCTGCCGCCCCTGTGGAAGGGGAAGAAGAACCGGCGGAGGAAGAGCCCCAGCCCATTCTGGAGCGTCACTGCACCCAGTGCGGTGCCGTGGTAGCCGAAGAAAACAAGTTCTGCAGCAACTGTGGCGCACAGCTGTAAGTTAGCAAACACAAACCGCAGGAGTCAAAAGCTCCTGCGGTATTTCTCTCTGTGAGGTACATAAACTATGGTTACAGTTCTCTCCCGCTGGCTGATCCGGGATTATGATCGCCCCGAAGACCCCCAGGTGCGGCGCAAATACGGCGTGCTGTGCGGCTGCGTAGGCATCGGCCTGAACATTCTGCTCTTTTTGGCAAAGTTTTTTGCCGGTACCATCAGCGGCTCCATCGCCATCACTGCCGACGCTTTCAACAACCTGTCGGATGCCGGCTCCAGTCTGGTGACCATCGTAGGCTTTAAGCTGGCAGGACAGAAGCCCGATCCCGGGCATCCCTTCGGCCATGGACGGATGGAATATTTGTCCGGTCTGGCGGTGTCGGTGCTCATCCTGCTGATGGGCTTTGAATTGCTGCAGAGCTCGGTGGATAAAATCCGCCATCCCGAAGCCATCGAGTTCAGCTGGCTGTCGGTGGCCATTTTGCTATTGGGTATCGCCGGCAAGCTGTATATGTCCTATTACAACCGGACGGTGGGCAACAAGATCAACTCTGCCGCCATGAAGGCCACCGCCGCCGACAGTCTCAGTGACAGCATTTCCACTGCCGCCGTATTGGCGGCGACCCTGATCGCCCACTTTTTCAACCTGAATATCGACGGCTGGGTGGGTGTTGCCGTGGCCTGCTTCATTCTGTACGCCGGCTACAATGCCGCCAAGGACACCATTGATCCCCTGCTGGGACAGGCGCCCGACCCGGAATTGGTGGCGGAAGTGGAAAAGACCGTGCTCTCCTTCCCGCCCATTCAGTCCATCCACGATATGATCGTTCACGATTACGGCCCCGGGCGGCTGATGATCTCCCTCCATGCCGAGGTGCCTGCCGACGGCGATCTGCTGGAGATGCACGACACCATCGATCTGGTGGAGCAGACTCTGCGGGAAAAGTTCCACTGCGACGCCGTGATCCATATGGATCCCATCGTCACCAACGACGAGCAGGTGCTCAAGATGCGGAGCAAAATGCACCAGCTGGTGCAGGTCATCGACAAGCGCATCACCGTCCATGATTTCCGCATGGTCACCGGCCCCACCCACACCAATCTGATCTTTGACGTGGCCTGCCCCTTTGATTTGAAGCAGCCGGATGAAGAGGTCAAGCGGCAGGTGGAGGAGATCGTGGATCTGCTGGACGGCAATTACAATGCCGTGGTGACGGTGGATCGGATCTACGCGGCAAAAGAATAATACCAGACATGAAAAGGAGCGCGCTGCAAAGTGCGCTCTGTCATTGCGAGGCCGCTTTACTGGCCGCGGCAATCCGCTTTCCCACGGTAGAGTGTACGGATTCCCACGCAAAATGCCGCCATTAGGCGACATTTTTGCTCGGAATGACAGGGTGTGTAGCATTTTGCAGCGCGCCCTTGTTATATTGTGATTTACGCCACGTCAGCCTTGTCGGGGAAGACCACGGCACAGACGATATAGGCCAGGATGCCGATGCCGTAGCCCAGGGAAATCACCGCCCACAGCACACGGACGATGGTGGGATCAATGTCAAAATACTCAGCCAGACCGGCACAAACGCCGCACAGCATCTTCTTTTCCCGGTTTTTATAGATACGCTTTTTCATGCAAAGGCCTCCTTACTCTTTTCTCCAGTATAGCGGGCTTTCGCCCGCCTGTCAACGGCGATAGATGCGCAGATCGCCCGAAACGGTCTGCATGCTGTAGTGCCGGTCTGCACCGGTCAGATAGACCGCCGTGCCGCTCTTGTCGTTGAGAGAGGTTTTCAGATTAAAATCCGACCGCACATCGCCCGAAATGCGCTGGTAGCGCAGGATAAAGCCGTCGTTGTCGGGGAGATACAGCCGGGTGTCGCCCGAAACGGTGTGCATTTCCATCTGGGAGGGCATATTCAGCAGATGCAGGGTATGGTCGCCGCTGGTGGAGCGAGCCTGCAGCTTGTCGGCCGTGCCGGCGAAGTCGCAGTCCCCCGAAACGGTCTGCAGCAGCACCTGCTGGCAGTCGCCGTTCAGCTGGATGTCTCCGCTGGTGGACACCAGCTCGCAGACTCCGGCGGTCACCTTCGGGCAATCAATGTCTCCGCTGGTGGTGCGGATCTCCAAATAAGCACATTCCAGTCCCTTTTCCAGCGCCACATCACCGCTGGAGGTGGTGATTTTCAGGCTGTTCCATGCCCGCTGGGGCAGGTAGATCTCAAAATCCGAGGACAGCATCCCGTAGCTGAACATCACCGTTCCGGCGCTGTACTTTTTGCCCTGGGCGATGGTGACCACGTCGCCCTGTACCTGGATCCGCGCCAGTTTGTCTTCGGTGAGGGCATCCTTGGACAGCTCCACGATGTAAATATTGTCATCCTGGGACACGCCAAAGGTCACGTCGCCGCTGGAGGCGGTGACCTCCACGCCGTTCAGTTCGGCGGCGGGGACGGTGTAATCGTAGCGGTAAACCTCACCCTTCAACGTCTCGGACAAGTTCTTGAAGGTGGTCTTAAAGCCGCTTTTCACGCTGCTGGCCATCTCTTTCAACGGATCCTTGGACTCCCGTGCCAGATCCTTGGCGGCGGTGCCGATGTGTCCGGCGGCGCTCTTCAGATCGTTGGCAACCTCCCGCATGGAGGGCTCCAGATTCTTGAGGTTTTTACCCATCTGGCGCATCAGATCCTCCAACCCGGCAAAGGGGTTGTCAGAGGTCTTGCTGGCCTCCTCGGAGCGGCGGTTGGCCTCGTTGATAAAGGACACCACCTCGCTCAGATCGCCGATGCCCTCCTGCACCTTGGCCAGCGCAGCCTCGGGCTCCATGCCGCAGTCCAGCAGGTCGGTGTATTTTGCCGCCAGATCGGCGGTGATTTCTTCGATAATATCATCCTTTGCGGGACAGTCCACCGCGTCGGAAAGGCGATCGATTACCAGTGCACGCAGCTGTTCGTTCATAGTGTTAGTTGCCTCCTTCAGCAATCTCGGTATTGATCAGGCAGTCGATGATCTGTTTGACCCGCTGCCATTCCTGTTTGTTTTCCAGATAAAAGGCACGCCCCTCATCGGTGATGGCGTAATACCGGCGGCGAGCGCCGGCGCTTTCGTCGCCCCAATAGGAGCGGATATATCCGGCCTGCTCTAACCTGCGGAAGGCGGTGTAGAGGGTGCCTTCCTTGGCCTCGTACTGTCCGCCGGTGCGGTCTTTGATGGCCTTGTTGATCTCATAGCCGTAGCTGTCGTGCTCCAGCAGCTGCGCCAGAATGATCGTCTCGGTATGACCGCGGATGATGTCAGATGTCAGTGACATTTGGTTTCCTCCATTCCTTGATGGTAACTCTATCATAAAATAAATTACCTCGCCTGTCAAGGTATTATGCGCAAGAAAGTATTAAGAATTTATGAATACTACGACAGAAGTGTCATTCTGAGGCCACAGGCCGAAGAATCCCCCGAAAACAGGGGGAGATCCTTCGCTGTGCTCAGGATGACGACAACGACACAATATTTGACGGCATTTCAGATCTATGATAAAATACTTCCATTCTATAGAGTTTATCAGCAGGGAGGCGTTTTTATGTATCTGCCCGAACAACATAAGATCTGGCTTGCCACCGGCGAGAGCCCCGTTTATCTGGAGCCCGCCATGGCCAACCGTCACGGTCTCATCGCCGGTGCCACCGGTACCGGTAAAACGGTGACTCTCAAGGTGCTGGCCGAAAGCTTCAGCGATATGGGCGTGCCGGTGTTTCTGGCCGACATCAAGGGCGATCTCACCGGTATGTGCCGGGAGGGTGTAGAAACCAAGCACATCCGCCGCTCCATCAACAACATGGGGCTGGGAGATTTTACTTACAGTGCCTATCCTGTGCGGTTTTTTGATGTGTACGGCAAACTGGGTCATCCGGTGCGTACCACCATCACCCAGATGGGGCCCGAGCTGCTGGCGCGGCTGCTGGATCTGAACGAGACCCAGAGCGGCGTGCTGCGCATCGTGTTCCGCGTGGCCGACGACAACGGCCTTTTGCTGCTGGATCTGAAGGATCTGCGTTCCATGGTGCAGTATGTGGGCGACAATGCCAAGGAATACAAGCTGACCTACGGCAATATTGCGCCCCAGACCATCGGCGCCATCCAGCGAGCCCTGCTCAAGCTGGAGGACGAGGGCGGCGAGCAGTTTTTCGGCGAGCCCGACCTGGATCTTGCCGACTGGGTAGACTGGGCAGAGGACGGCCGGGGCGTGATGAACATTCTGGAGTGCCGGGAGCTGTTCCTGCACCCTCTGCTGTATGCCACCTTTATGCTTTGGATGCTCACCGAGCTGTATGAGCTGCTGCCCGAGGCAGGTGATCTGGACAAACCCAAGCTGGCATTCTTCTTTGATGAAGCCCATCTGCTCTTCAAAGACGCCCCAAAAGCCCTGCTGCAGCAGGTGGAGCAGGTGGTGCGGCTGATCCGCTCCAAGGGCGTTTCCGTCTGGTTCATCTCCCAGCAGCCCACCGACCTGCCCGACGCGGTGCTGTCCCAGATCGGCAACCGTGTCCAGCACGGCCTGCGTGCCTATACCCCCAACGACCAGAAAAATCTCCGGGCGGCTGCCCGTTCCTTCCGGGTCAATCCCAATTTCGACACCGAGGAGGCCCTGCAGGCCATTGGTACCGGCGAAGCGCTGGTGTCGGTGCTGGATGAAAAGGGCATCCCCACCATCGTGCAGAAGGCCGGCATCCTGCCGCCCCGCAGCGCCATGGACATGACTGCCGATGCCGAGTGCCGCCAGATTATTCTGCAGAGCCCCCTCTACGGCAAATACGAGGAGGAAGAAGACCGCAAGTCGGCTTTTGAGATGCTGGAGGAGCTGTATGCCGATCAGCAGGCACAGGCCGAGGCCGAAGCCCGTCAGCTGGAGTGGGAAAAGGAGCAGGAGCGCCGGGAAAAGGAGTGGGAGCGCAAGCTGGCACAGAGCCGCAAGCCCACCACCCGGAAAAAGACCACCTCCAGCCGCAAAAAGACCACACCGCTGGAAAAGGCGGTGAATTCTGCCGCCAACACCGTTGGTCGCGAGATCGGCAAGCGCATCGTAAGAGGTTTGTTCGGCAACGCAAAGTGGTAAAACAAAGGGCGCGTTGCAACCCCTGTCATTCCGAGCAAAAATGCCGCCATTTGGCGGCATTTTGCGTGGGAAT